>PWNZ01000084.1 GCA_003564135.1 Candidatus Cloacimonadota bacterium | reverse complement strand
GTCGGCATCACCGAATTTTATTGATCTTAAAGCGGTACCCATTGCATGATTAGCAGAAGCACAAGCCGACACACATGTAAAATTAATCCCTTTCATATTATATTTCATTGCAATATCAGCTGCTGCAATGTTGGATATCATCTTGGGGATGAAAAAGGGACTAATTCTTCGGGGGCCATAGTTCAACATTTTATTACACTCTTCAGCAAATGTAGTTATACCGCCAATACCTGCGCCCAGAATAACTCCGGCTAAGCCGGGATCATAGTCAAAGCTTAAAAGACCGGAATCTTCCAGAGCCTGATGAGCAGCTACCATAGCGTATTGTGTATATAAGTCCATCCGTTTAATAGTCTTATTATCAAAATAATCCTTGGGGTCAAAGTTTTTCACTTCTGCAGCGATTTTACTGGTTAGTTTTTCTGTATCAAATCTGGTTATGCTTCCGATACCGGTCTCACCGGCAACAAGCTTTTCCCATGTTTCAGAGACATTATTTGCTAATGCATTGAGCGTACCCATTCCGGTAACAACTACACGTCTGTTATCGTTCATTAATCACCTCGTAAGAAATTATTATTTCATCTTGCGCACATACCAGCAAGATTCATCACAGGTATGGAACCCAATAAGTTATTGTATAGGACTATTATGTTTATTATGATAAAATGAGATCATATTTAATTATACTAATAATTGATCATAATAAACACTAACCTGCCTGTAAAATATTAGATAACTGTTACTATATATTGAAGCATAATCAATTATACATTCAGTTATATCGGCGTGCAGGTTACCCGGCAAAAACCGGGTAACCGATTCAAAAACACTACTCAATTTTTTCTTTTATATATTTAACAACATCACCAACAGTTGTCATTTCAGCAGCTTCTTCATCGCTTATTTCGATATTAAAAGATTCAAAAGCTTTCTCGATGGCCATCATTAGCTCGACCATATTTAATGAGTCGGCTCCTAAGTCATCAATAAACTTAGCTTCCATTGTAACTTGACCTTCGTCAACACTCAATTCTTCTACTATCAATTCTTTAACAGTTTTGAATACGTCCATTATTCTTCTCCTTTGTTTTTTTTTACATTACTAGGCCGCCATCAACGTTGATGGTCTGGCCGGTTATATATGAGGCTTCGTCAGAAGCCAAAAAAATACATAATTTAGCTACATCTTTAACTGAACCCATCCTCTTTAACGGTATAGATTCCTGATACTGTTTGACAACCTGCTCAGGCAGTGTAGCAGTCATTTCTGTCTCTATAAAGCCTGGTGCTATAGAATTAACTCTTATATTTCGTGATGATAACTCTTTAGCTATAGATTTTGAGAAGGCAATCATACCACCTTTTGAAGCAGCATAATTAGATTGTCCTGCATTGCCCATTAAGCCAATAACGGAAGCAATATTAATAATTACACCCGATTTCTGTTTCAGCATATAGCGGCTGACCTTCTGGGTAAAATTAAATGTCCCTTTTACGTTGACTTGCAGTACCTTATCCCAATCGTCTTCTTTCATTCTTAAAAGCAGGCTATCGCGGGTTATTCCAGCATTATTTATCAAAATGTCAATACGTTCATGGTCTTTAATTATCTGTTTGATAACATTACCGACCTGATCAAAGTCTGACACGTCAGCCACATATCCATAAGCTGTATATCCATCATGTTTTAGATCTTCAATCGCAGCATCTATCAATTCTTGTTGTATGTCGATGATAATCGGTACTGCGCCTTCAGCGGCGAAATGTTCGGCAATACCGTATCCAATTCCTCTGGCAGAGCCGGTTATTACAGCAATTTTTTTTTCTAATCTTTTCATTGTAATAATCCTTTCTATGTTTATTAAATTGTCGCTACTACACTCATGTTAAGAAATAATCGAGTTAATTTTCTCGACTGCTATCTCAACATCTTTTTCCTTGTCAACAGAGATCACCTCAAGGTTTCTGTCAATCTTTTTAATCATACCGGCAACGACTTTTTTGGGACCGAATTCGATAAAGAGTTCAACGCCGAGATCTCTTAATCGATATACAGAATCGACCCACATAACCGATGATGTCACCTGTTTAGCTAAATTAGCTTTTATTTGGTCGGGCCGGGTATAATATTGGGCATCAACATTCGAAACAACCGGAATATCAGTATTTTTGAATTCGATATTTTCCATCTCTTTGGCTAGCCAGTTGCTCGCTTTTGAGATTAGCGGAGAATGAAAAGCACCACCTACCGGTAGAGGTAAAACCCTTTTGGCACCGGCTTCTTTAGCCTTAACACCTGCTCTTTTTACACCTTCGGCGGTTCCTGAGATAACCGTTTGCTCAGGGGTATTATAATTAGCAACTACAACTAAATGATCTTTAGAAACTTCTTGACAGATCGCCTTAAGATCGTTGGTTTTAACACCGATGACAGCAGACATCGCATAAGGGGTTCCATCATTAGCTTTTATCATAAATTCACCACGTTTGTGAACTAAATATAGAGCATCTTCTAACTCTAATACTCTATTAGCTACCAAGGCTGTGAACTCACCTAACGAATGGCCAGCTACATAGGAAGGGCTTAACGAATCTATTTTACTGTGAAGAAACCTAAGAGCTGCAATGCTGTGAAACATTATAGCCGGTTGGGTCCACTTAGTTTCTGTTAGAACTTCTTGTGGTCCATTACGAATGATATTTGCCAGATCGCTGTTATTTTTTTTATCAAATTCAATCAATGGTTTTTCGAGGGCGGGATTATTTTCTACGAAATCCATCCCCATACCTACATATTGTGCTCCTTGACCCGGGAAAACGTAAGCTATTTTTACATTTTTCACTGCTAATACTCCTTGTTATTAGTATCTGAAAAGAACACTACCTGATGTCAAACCTGCACCAAAAGCGACCAACAAGACAAGATCACCTCTTCTGATTTTCTTTGATCTGATCGCATCATCAAGGGCTATCGGCACCGTTGAAGATGAGGTGTTAGCATATTTATCAATAGTGACAATTACTCTATTAGTGTGTATTCCTAATTTTTTCCCTAAAGATTCGATGATTCGATAATTAGCCTGATGAGGTATAAGCCAGTCAATCTTAGATATATCTATATTATTTCGTTTCAAAATCTTATGGCAACTATCGTACATAGAGCGAACAGCAAACTTAAATATCTTATTACCTTCCATATACACGGTATGTTCACTGTTTCTAACCGTCTCTTCGGTTGCCGGATATTTTGAGCCGCCGGCTTTCTGCATCAACAGTTCGGCATGGGTTCCGTCAGCAGTTAAATCTGTATCTATCAGCTTTGAGATACTGACATTTTTTGCTATAGAAAGGATAACTGCTCCGGCACCATCACCAAAGAGGATAGCGGTACCCCTATCTTGCCAGTTTATCAAACGAGATAGAATTTCAACCCCGATAACCAAAACATTTTTTGCTTTACCGTTCATTACAAATTGCGCACCCACGGTCAGGGCATAGATCAACCCGGTACATCCGGCAGACAGATCAAAAGCAGGTATATCTTTGATACCTAATTTTTTTAACAGCATACATCCTGTCGATGGAAACATGTGATCAGGTGAGATAGTACCCACAACCACCATATCTAGGTCATTGGCGTTCATTCTCGCAGCATCTAGGGCCTTTTTGGCAGCTTCCAGAGCCATGTCTGAGCTTGCTTCTCCCGGGGCTGCAATATGTCGATACTTCATCCCCGTTCTGGTCGTTATCCATTCATCGGATGTGTCCATCCGTTCGGTGAAATAATGATTATCGCGAATTTCTTTGGGAACGTATTTTCCGGTTCCGGCGATCATTGCATCGTACAACGAATTCATCTTAATCTCCTTAGTTAACTACTATGCATTATAAGCATGGTCATCCCGATGTCAAATTAATCTTCACTGGGTAAAGAAAAATAATCTTGCATCTTAGCAACCATATCTGCTTCAGATATCTTGGCAGCAAACTTAATAGCATTTTTGATAGCCTTGCTGTTTGAACTACCGTGAGCGGCGACAGGAAGACCATTCAAACCAATCAATAATGCACCACCATATTCAGTATGGTCTAACTTCTTTTTCAGATAACTAAATACCGGGAAGGATAATAATGCTCCTATTTTGGCAATCCAATCCTTATTAAACTGCTCTTTCATGATAGTAAATATCGACAGAAAAACACCCTCGACTGTCTTCAGTATTATGTTACCAACAAAACCATCACATACAATAACATCTGTCACACCCTTAAGCAGTTCTTTCCCTTCAATATTACCAATAAAGTTAATCTTCTTGTTATTGTCAAGAGCAAGAAATGTGTTTTTGATTAGCTTGTTTCCCTTAACGCTCTCCTCTCCGATATTCAAAAGAGATACTCTCGGTCGATTAACATTAAGCATGACCTGAGCGTAGATGCTACCCATCTCTGCAAATTGCACCAAATGCTCAACTTCGCAGTCAACGTTAGCTCCGATATCTAAGAAGATTTGGAAGTTGCTATGAGTTGGTAAAGTCAAAGCTATCGCAGGCCGCATGACATTTTTCACTCTCCCTAAATAGAATAATGAAGCTGCCATAACCGCTCCGGTATTTCCCGCGCTGACTACAGCATCAACTTTCCCCTCTTTATGAAGAAACATAGCTTTGACCAAAGAGGAGTCCTTCTTTGTTCTGGCTGAGCTCGATGGCTCGTCGGTCATCGTTATGACTTCTGTAGCATTAACTACTATGATTCGTGTCTGATCATAGTAATACTTAGCTAACTCCTTATGAAGAACCTCTTCCTTACCGACTAAAAAAATTCGATCGCAGAGATTATCTTTAATTGCTGATAATGCACCCTCAATTTCAGGATAGGGCGCATTATCAGAACCAAAAGCATCTAAAGCAATGTTCATATCTCCCCATCGTTCAGCAAAAAATAGGATTTTCGCTGTATATCATACACGCAGCATTTACAGTAGAACAAAATTTAAGCCGATTTAGTCACAACTTACAACAGATTGCAAATATTGAATCAATCTATGCTTTAACGTTAACTACCTTTTTTCCGTTATAGAAACCGCAATTACCACATATATGGTGCGGTCTAAGAGTTTCACTGCAGTGCGGACATAATGACCATGTCGGCATAGTTGCTTTCTGATGTGTTCTTCTTTTATCTCGTCTTGTTTTCGATTGTTTCCTTTTGGGAACAGCCATTATTACTCCTTATTTCAAGCCTCTAGGCATTTTTTCCTTTGTCTTTCAAAATTTTTCAACCGTTGACTTCTGTCAAGTAAATTGAATCTAAAACAAAGCAGACCAATCGGAAACACTCATGACAACGACATTGACACCCAAGATGGTGAACAAAATAATCAGCTGATGAAGATGGCGGACTTATCAGGTGAAAGCGCAGCTTCGCCGTACGGAGTTAGGCAACTATTATTAGCTCACTATGACTGAAAAAATCCGGACGAAGTTACGTGCAAGCTAAATCAGCTTTATAAGGAAATAATTACATAGAGAATTGTCTTGCAGCCGTTTTAAACATCATCTTGGTATACGCTACGGCATTTCGGTGATCTACTATCGGCAGCGGGTATAAGCCCCTTTCTATGTCTGGATTTTCGAGTTTATGAATATTATTATCAGGTATGTTTTTTATTTCGGGAACCCATGTTTTGACATATCGGCATTGGGGATCATGACGTTTTTGCTGTAGCCAAGGATTAAAAATTCGAAAGTAAGGTTGAGCATCACAACCGGTAGAGGCGGCCCACTGCCAATTACCGTTGTTAACTGCCGGGTCATAATCAACTAAATGTTGGGCGAAATACTTTTCCCCCCATCTCCAGTCAATGTGAAGGTCCTTAACTAAGAAGCTGGCTGTAATCATTCTTACGCGATTGTGCATCCAACCTGTTTTATTAAGTTGCCGCATTCCGGCATCAACTATGGGAAATCCTGTAACGCCCCGGCTCCATTTAGTATACAGTTTTTTATCATTAGTCCATTCAATATTCTGATATTTTGATCGAAAAGGCTCACCGAACACGTATGGATAATGATATACAATATGGGTAAAAAAATCCCGCCAATATAGCTGTTTAATCAAAACTGATTGGTTCCCAAGCTCACTTATTATAGTTTCATAGACCTCTCTGATAGAGACGGTACCAAATTTATTATGTGGCGAGAGAAATGTTGTTCCTTCAACAGCCGGTATATCTCGATCTTGTTCGTATTTAGTGAGTTTTCTTATTCTTCTTTGTAGCTTCAAAGCCTCTCCCCTACCGGCTTTTCGCCTATGCGGATTTAAATACTCCTCTATTTTTTTTTCACCTGCCACATAACCTTTGAAAAACTTACCCGGGCTAAGTTTTTGTGACCTCAAAGCAGTCATTAATGATGCTCTTTTATAATAGGCTGTGAAAACACTGTAGGGACGGCCATTGTCTTTTAACACTGCTTCCGGGCTATTAATCAAAGCATCCTCATGTTGTTTAAACACTACACCGTATTTATCGCATACTATTTTGATGGCGGTGTCTCTTGCACGACTGAAAGGGGTATAATCTTTATTAATGAAAACAGCGTCGATTTTCAATTCTTTAATCAGTCTTTCAACAGTCTGCTCGGCTATGCCACTAAAGAAATAAAGCCTGCCGCTTACTGAATCTATTTGCTCCTTCAAGTCTCGCAGAGATTCGGTCATAAAGTCAAAAGCTTTCTCAGATTTATAACTGTTCTGCAATAACTGACGATCATCGAATATAAAACAAGGTAAAACCGTCTCAGCAGATTCTAGTGCTTTGTTTAACGAGCTATTATCTTGAACTCTGAGGTCTCGTCTATAGATATGTAGTGCGGTTCGAAATTGATACATTTTTTTCTCTAAAGTTTTTCATTAACTATTTACTAGGAGCTAAAACTGTCAATATTTGATTCAATCCTGATAAAGTGATTAGCTTGCAATGTTCTCGACTATGTTATATCCTGTCAATAAAGCGTTATATTGATAGAGTGGAGTTTGAAATGGAAAAAATGTATTGGATCAGTCCGGAAGGAGAAATTATCCCGATAGAGGAGCATCCGATTAAAACTATGGTAAAACAACCGGAAAGGTTTAACTATACAATAGATGAGATGCAGATGCTGTATGCGAAATACAGTGATGAAAATGAAGTTGAAGGTGAAGCTACAAAGACCATCATCGTAGGATTGATAGAAAAGGGATGGTCATACTGCTACCGAAAAGATGTAAACAAAGACTGGCAAGCAGAAGTTTACAAGTTGGACAAAAATACCCGCTTTAATCTTCGTTCTTGGGCCAGTTACATGATTGAAAAAAAAGACTTAGGGCTTGATTCTCAGCTCAAATTTCACCGGCTCCATAAAAAAGATAAACTTAAAAAAAGCGTCCTCAAATTAATGGAAGATGATCTGTTTTCATGAGTTATCGTTATCGTCTTCTTCTTTCCAGATTTTAGCTAGTAAAGACATTAAATATCCGGAAAAGGAATTTTTATGGAATCTAACTGAGGTCTTGATCTTTTCCATATCCGAGCCGATATCGGTATCCAACGACATACTTTTCCTGATTCCTAATATTTGAGAGGGGAAAACACATCGGTGGCCGGTCATTAAAAAACTTATCACACAAGCAAGAGCTGCATAAGGAGCAATGGAAGAACCAAATAGCTCTACAGCCATTATACTTGATGCTATAGGAGTATTTGTTGCGCCGGCGAGAAGGCTTACCATCCCGATAGCTGCAAAAATTGAGATATCATAATTGAATAGCTGCGCAAAAGCTGCACCTGCTGTAGTGCCAACAAACAATATCGGCGATATCAAGCCGCCACTACCGCCAAAACTCAGCGTTATTGAAGTAAAGACTGCTTTCAGGATAAATGCATACCAAACAATACCACTCCCCTGTAAGACGGAGTGAACTACGTTTTCTCCTAAGCCTAAATATTTAGTCGTGAAAAGTAGGGTGAGAACTATGAGTAATAAGCCACCAAAAATCCCTTTCCAAGGTTCCCATATTTTTATTTTGTCAGCTAATTTTTGGACATATTCTAATAGTTCAATTAAAAACAATGAACAAAGACCAAAAAATATCCCCGCTATGATAACCAAAATAAACAAATAACTACTGAAACCTTCGGTTAAGGCTATCGATACCGAAAAATGATCTACTCCCAGAAAACTTGCTACTTGATAGCTGAATATTCCGGCTACAAATGCCGGGAAAAGGTCTTCGTGCGCTATTCTACCCGCCACTAAAACCTCTAATCCGAAGATAGCTCCGGCAATTGGTGTTGCAAAAACAGATGCAAATCCGGCACTGATACCGCAAATTGCTAGACGTCTTCTTTCAGCATCATTAGCTTTTATAAGGTTGGAGAAAGTAGAAGCTAAGCCTGATCCGATTTGTGCAGCTGGTCCCCATTTACCGGCAGAACCTCCTGAAGCTATTGTAATAACCGTAGCAAAAAGCTTAACGGGAACAACTTTGATATCTATCCTACCCGACCTTTTATGGATAGATTCCAAGACTCTTTCCGTTCCTTGTCCTTTAGCTTCCGGTGCGCAGAGCTTAATTACTAAAGCACTTATGAACAATGTAATGGGTAGTAAGAAGAAGTAGCGTCCATAGGACTCGGAAACCCCTATTCCCCATGATAAAAGCTTCAAAAAAACGGTTGTAGACACACCGACTATTGTACCTATAATAGCCGACAAGATAAACCATTTTATCAAGCTCATGAATAGCACAGTCTCTTCAGCAAATATCTTTTTCATTCACTTCCTCAAAGTTAATGCTTCATTTCATCCTAAATCAGGATCGGGTATAAGAAAAATCTACTTGCTTTTAGTCAAGATATTTGATGCCGATCTTTTAGGTAAATAAGAGTTCAGCAAGCACAACCATTCTTGACATCTTAGCTATGGATAGAATATGGTTTGTCTATTATTATTTAGCTGGATATAAATACGGTATTAAGAATTTCGAGGTAATGATGAAGAAGATAGTAGCGCTATTGGCAGGCGGGTTGTCTGAAGAGAGAGAGGTGTCCTTAGAGTCCTCAAGAGCTATTTACGAGGCTTTGGTGAAGTTAGGCTATGAGGCTATAGTGATAGACCCCAAGGAATATTGTTCCTGGTTGGAAGTTGGTTCTTTGCTAGCTGAATTAAATCCTTACGTAGTTTTTAACGGCCTGCATGGCGGCGAAGGCGAAGATGGAACGCTCCAGGCTTTTTTGTCATTATTGCAGATCCCTTTTACCGGTTCAGGAGCCAAAGCGAGTTTTATCGCCATGGATAAACTTGTCAGTTATCGAATCGCTAATTTTTTAGGACTGCTGATCCCGGAATATAAAGTTATATATAAGGATGATAGTTGTGTAGAAACAGATTCAAAAATAATGGATAATCTCGTTGTAAAACCAAATAACTCAGGTTCTTCCTACGGGATAAGCATTGTCAAAAATGGGAAAGACTTGAAGAAAGCTGTTAAAGAAGCGCTTAAATACAGCGATAAAGCAATCATTCAAAAGTATATCACCGGCTCGGAACTGACCGTTTCGATATTGGATAACAAGACTCTTCCCGTCGTCGAGATCAAAGCCAAAAACGGCTGGTATGACTATAAACATAAATATACCAAAGGTAAGACAGAATACATAGTTCCTGCCGATATACCCCAAGAAGTCGCTGAAGAAATCCAACAGCAAGCAATGGCTGTCTTTAAAGAGTTCGGCTGCAGCGGTTATGCCAGGGTGGATTTTCGGTATGATGGGAAAGATGCTTATTTCTTAGAACTCAACACTCTACCGGGCATGACCTCATTAAGTCTAACCCCTATGGCAGCAGCAGCAGTCAATATCAATTTTAACCAGCTGATCAAGAAGATTGTAGTCGTTGGCAGTAACTCCTGTTAATTTCTCCATTTATTAATAGACCGGTAAGTAATTTAAGGGGTTTGACCTGCGGTTATTACTGTCAAACATGCCAAAATGTAGGTGTGCACCCGTAGATTGTCCGGTGTTTCCTAAAAGCCCGATAATCTGTCCTTGTCTGACTTTTTCTTCTTCAACTACAAACCGTATATCGAGATGGAGATAGGTCGTAATATAGCCGTCATCATGTTGGATAAACACTGACTCTCCACCCAAAGGAAAGCCGTCTGATATGATTACCGTCCCAGCTTCAGAGGCTCTCACCGGCATCCCTGTTGGGCCGGGTATATCAATACCATTATGGAAATTTAAGTTTCTCAATCTTTGTTCCCAAGATCTGCCGAATGGACTTGGCCGCCACCCCCATCCGGAACTGATATGGCGTAGGTTAACCGGCCATATATAGCCTGTATCGTAGCGGCGAGTAATCTTATTAAACCTATTCAGTTCTGCATAAGAATATTCAGAAAAGTTGTATTGATAAGCTGTCGCTAAAAAGTTAGCGGCAAATATGGGCTCCTGTATGAGCATAAAAGCCTCATAAAAAGTTGTCATAGCCTGCTCGATATCACCATTATTAAACTGATACAAACCTTTAAGATTCAGAAGATAAGGCAAGCTTCTTACTTCGGTAGAATGCTTCTGGGATTCGTCAACGGGCAGCTTATCTATCAACAAAGATAATGATTGCCAATCATCTAAAAGTAACAGACAGTAACCTGCCACAATCATAGCTGATTCGTACATTTTGGCTGTTCGGGGAATCTTCATTAAATAATGGTAGGCTTGGGTATATCGTTCTTGTTCGAACAGAAATAAGGAGTAGTTAAAAATTAGTACATGATTAGCAGGAGATAATTTCAATGCTTTATTATAAATCTTTTCGGCATTGTCGTTATCATTTAGCATATCACAGATTAAGGCTAAGTTGCTATAGTAAAATGCCTGCCTTTCAGGATCGGATATATATAGGTGAATAAAGAGCCGGGATTCTTTATATCCTCTTAAGATGTCGTTTGATTCATCATCGGGTATTTCGAAAAAATCTCTGCTGAAAGAATTATCAATATCCGGATTTCTTCGATGAAAGCTCTTAAAGGCTTCTTCTTTGTTTGTTCTATTATATCTGTAGAAGCGATAGTAATCGGTTACCCGTTCCACAATAACGTCAACAGACGTAGTACTATCCGTTCTAATACTGTAGAATTCTTTCAATGCGCCGATGAGATCTGCCCCTCTGTGCCCGATCTGATTCCTTTCAATTAGCCTGTGCAGGAATTCAGCACTTCTATATATACTTTTTACCGGATCTAATCTTTCGTCAACTTCGTAAGCAGGTAGTTCTTTAATTTCTTCTTCCGGCACTAATAAGCCTATACCTTCGGCAGTTTGCCGGTCCAGCCCCATGATACCTAGTTCCTCTCCGTAACCTCTAGCATCAAAACTACTACCGTTTTTAATCAAAGCCAATAATAACGATTTATCAATTGCGAAACGATTAGAAATATCTCTTAGATATTGTGAGAAGCTCACTCTCTCCTGATACGAATCAACCCGGTTTTCTAGGGCTTTGAAAGTGAATTTCATGTTATCAATAATCCCCGATTTTTGGCTTCTGCCTCCTTTCTCCAATAGTTCAACTGCTTTCTGCTTTTTGTCTATATTGTAATATGAATCTGCCAAAATGGTGTATAACGGTGTATATAGCGAGTCTTTTTCTAAAAAAGGAGTTAAAAGCTTGATCGCCATCTCATACTGACCTTTCTGCCAAAAATTTAATCCTTGTTCATAAACCTCAACCTCATCACGTGGAAGCATTTGGACAGAACAAGCCGCCCATGTCAAAAGCACTGTAATTGCAACTATAGCTTGCAAGGTAAAGCTTACTTTACCGCTTTTCATTAAAGCTCCGCGGTATGCAAAAAAATGTTGTAAAGTCAACGAGAACATGAAAAAGCCTCACTTAGCTATCTGTTCCAACACTTCTTTATGGAATGAGGTGTCCATCCCGTTTTTTTGAGACAACTCGATGCCTTTAACCAGATAAAGTTCGGCATTCTTAAGATCATTGTCGAGAATGTATGCGACAGCTAAATTAGTATTCAATATCGGGCAAGAAGGATCAATATCTATAGCAAACCTTAGTTTCCTAATAGCAGTTTTAGGATTTCGAAGTTCTACCTCAGCTAATGCTTGGGTATTGAGTAGATATTTGTTTTCTATGTCTGCTCTGACCGGCAGTAGCGCCATCATTTCATCTTTACCGTCAAGCAGATATGCCCAAAGTGCTGCACTCAGCCTCGTCTCCATCAAGTCTGATGTCCTGGCAATAGAGACTGCTTCTTTGATCCTCTCACGTTCGATCTCATCAATCTGTGGTAAATCTTCCCTATCGATGGCTGTTATTTTTGGTGGTACTTTTAACCTCTGGCCCGGATGAATCGTATATGGTGGTCTAATATCATTATATCTGGCAATAGCTGTTATATTGTTTCTAAATGATTCATCTGCCGTATCAGGCAGGTTTTGACTAATGCGGTTAAGGTAGTCACCTCTCCTGACTGTTATGACTATGTCGGATGTAGGAATATAGTCTATCATTTTCATCAATGAAAGACCGTAGTGTAAACTCTCCTGTTTGGTAATAGGGAAAATGGTTGGCGAATATGTTATCGGAGGTTGATAGTGTCCGTATCTCATCTCATAAGAAAAAGTCTGTCGATAGTGGTTAGCGGCATAAATCTTAGTACCTATCCGGTTATCGCCTCTTGATAAACCCAATGAAAAAGTTAAGTTTATCCTGCTTTTGCTCCTTAATAGGCGCTCAAAATCTAGAGCAATGTTAGTAACTACACCGCTACGGATCGCTTTCCAAGAGACACCTAAGCCGGGAGCAGTATTTAATGACACACAAAATCTGTTTTGACGGTCAATATTTAGGCCTGCTGTAGCTGAAACTCTGTTCTTCAGGTGAATTCCCCCGCCAAATGCCGTCTCAATCCTATTGGTGAAAGTATAATCCAGATTGCCTGTATGTTTATAGATCATCGAGGTGGTATTGTTAAAATTATAGGTATTATTGTTAAAATCATAGCCGGTTTCTGCAATTGTACCCCCATAATACATTTCCGAATATCTTTTGGCTAATCCTGCCTTCACGAATGGTTTGCTGCTGATTCCTTTGTAACCTGCACCGGCCAGCAGATTGAAACCCTCCCGAGAAGGAGTATAACGATATATACTGATATCTATCTTGGGGTTGACCTTGAAGTCTTTTTCTGGCAAAAAGAAGCCTAGCTCTCCACCCTGCCAAGAGTAGTAATAAGCTGCTAATTCGGCCGGATTACTAACCTGAAGTGGAGATAAGGGATCCAGTCTGCTATAACTAATAAACAGGATTAATATTATGTATATTACCTTCATGAGAATCTATTTTATCAAATGCCTATTGTTTTTTTGACCATCATTTTTATCTGAGATAGTTCTGTCAAGCTTTGAGCTCTAGTCAAGCGATAATTTGGTTAATAGGTCCTTGTTGAAATAAGGGGTAAAGCAAAATCACAAAATATATGGGGTCAGGAGGTCTGAATTTAGCATTGAACTCTACATCATCCATTCTCAACGCAAGACACTTTACCCTTTGCCCTGATGTACAACGGACGGCTCGGACGTTAAAAGTAACAGCCCGGCGGTCTGTTATACAAAAAAAAACAGACCTGTTTTCTGACTTTACCGGTCGAGACCGTTCAGAAAAGAGAACCTATAATCAGGCAGCATTCTTAATTTGAGTTGAGCAACGATAATTATTTGGAAAAGATTTAATATAAAAAAACCGGTTTTCGTGCCGGTCGAAATATGAAAACTGATGATTCTGAAGAGCATCCACAGTCGTCAGTCTATTCTGTCAATTCTGAAGACGAACCCTATATAAACAATTTCGCCCACTTTTTCTCAATAAATTTCCACCAAACTACCTTCTATAGCGAATTCTCTCCTGAAAGGTCTCCATCTAAATCGTTTCACGTATGACATGATTAATCGAAATGCACCGTTTAGGTTTAACCCAAATAATGCAATAGATTTCCGGAACGGTTACACTTATAGAAAACAATGCCGCAGTGTAGTCACTGTAACTGCATTATCTGGGTTTAATCAGATAAAAACTGCTAAAAATAGCTAATCAACAAAGAAGGCACAGAGTTATGAGTTCTGTGCCTTCTTTAATGTATGTCTAGTATGAATTAACTACTACTATTTGACCATTATCATTCTTCTTGCTTCGGAGTGATAAGGTGTCTGCAGTTTGTACAGGTAAACACCTGATCCGACATTATTATTACCATCGTCTTTCCCGTCCCATACAATTGTATGGTTTCCGGCTTCAAGTTTATCTGAGATCATAGTTCTGATTTTCTGTCCTCTGATATTATAAATCTCCAGCTTAGTTTCACTTGGCTGTTCTAAGCTGAATTCAATAACCGTTTCGGGATTGAATGGGTTGGGATAATTCTGTCCTAACCTGATTCCTATGTCCGGCATATCCAAATCTTCAACCGTTGTATAAGGATCGGGTGGATCGGTTGTAAACCTTATCGCCAGTTCCGGCTGAATTTTGCTTGCTGTCGGATCATAGATATTAAAGAATGCATACTGTAATCCCATTGTATTGCAGGGGCTTTGGATACCTTGGGTACTGTAATTTCTACCTTGGTTCTGATTCCATACAGTATGATATTGGAAGATGATATCACCGTCTCTTCCCTCTCTCGGTTCGAGAATAAGCTGCATTACCTCTAAACCTGTCGGGCTGATATTAGCCCAGTTATAGGCGTCTAACCAAGTGACAATAAAACGTTCATTGTCTTCATCATGCCACCAAGCTACACGGAGAGAGTCACCTACATCAGGTTTACCTTTGAGGTCATCCCAGAAAGGAGCAATAATCCCATAGGGATTCTCAGCAGTAGGAATAGACCAGTTTCGGAAGTTAATCATCCAGGTTGGTACCAGAGAGACCCAGCCGTTAGAGCAAATCGATAATGAATCTGACTCCATACCGTAATATTGGAATGTAAACGGTAAACCGATGGTCGTAGTACCATCATCATGCAGCCATTTATCAGTTCCGGGACCGCCTTGTTCCGGGTCTATTTCAATCCAATCATAGGTTGGAACATGCTCATAGTCAACATCAAAGCTGTCATAAGCATAGTACCCGTAAGGGCATGGACCTGTTGGTGATGTATTATCAACTTCACCTAAAGTTGTAGCGAAATGTGATCTGGCTATCATTCCGATTTCATCTTCAAAATCGAGCTGAAAGTGTACTTGACGTCCTATAAAAGCATCTGCTGCGGCAGTTGCTGTAAAGGAAACATTTGCTGATTCTCCTACTCCTACATTTCCAAATTCGATGTATTCCTGTTCAACTTCAACGGCATTAGAACCGGTAAGGATGTAAGCTTTCAAATTAGCTGCATCTACTTCACCTTCATTGGTTATTTTCACATTAATATCAGCAGTTTCACCAGGATCGAGCACATTGTTATCAGATTCAACCGTATGCTCATTTATAACAAACAATAGACCTGTTACAATTGTCTGAATCTTTGCGTAGTCATCGGTGGGCGATATTGATATCGCTAACTGAATCGGAGTGTATCTTGGTGTATCGGGGTTAATCATAAAAGTGAAGCTGCCATTAGCATTTCCGCCGGCCGGTATATTCCCGAAATCGTCAGCGTCGTCAATTATCTCTAAGTATTGATCAGTATATGCCGACAACTCTGCGGTTACGTCAGCAACTTCCGTGTCACCAAAATTAGTTAGTGTGATATTTAAGGTAATGTCAGTTCCAGGCTTGATTGCAGAACCACCGAAATCATAACTTGTCATTTCAACACCGGCTGATGGTGTTACTTCTATAACTTGTTGTACAGGAACAAAGTTGTCAGCTGAGACGGTAATCCATATATCTCTTTCATCTACTTCATCAAGAGGAATAAAGACATAATCATCATCAATTCTAAAAGAATCATAGTCTGTGCTGTCTCGGGTAATAGTAACATAACCACCTTCCAGTCCGTAGGTAGCAAACTCAATATGAGAAGTTGCACTGGAAATTCTGTCGGGAATATCCAAGTCCATCTGATTGGGTCTTAATACCCAAAGGTTCAATGACGGGTCGGATAAGACATTGTAAACCTTGAAATAGTGTTCCATCCATTGTCCTGGTTCACGTTCCGTCGGATAGTTTCTGTACATTTCCATCTTACCGCGCAGTAAAGCTGTGGCTAAGCAACGAACATTCTCTTGCATTATACCCCAATAAAAACCGGTGCTCATAGCATTGTTATATTCAGTACTGGTATAGAGGTCTGAGGGCCCAATAAAGCCAACAGCGCCATTGGGGCTGGCAGGTGTACCCATTCTCATCCAATACTCACCGAAACAAGGATCAATATTTGGATTAGCAAAATCTCCGGTATTACAGACAAAAGAAGCAACTACCGGCATCATTGTTCCGTTCTGAATATCCCTCAGATGCGGAATATGGAATCGTGGATAATGCCACCCATTAGCGTCACCCCAGCCACGATAACTGACATACTGAACACCGTTGTTAAGAGCTTCGATTATCTCAGCAGTTCCATAACCACCATCACCCATATGCCAATAGACTTCCGTTACATCATAACCTACACTTCTCATTAAGTCGGCAATCCATCTTGAAGTAAGTACCGGTGTGATTGGTATAGGACGTACTGTTGCAAAGTTTCCGGCAACAACTAAGTTTCTTTCCATCCAGTCAGCTATGTTGGGATTTCTTTCGTGTATTATAGTTTTATTGACGATATTGGCCAATTGAGTTGAAGATGTGACCGATATCCTACCAACCAATAAATCCTGCATATACCCTTCACCTTCGTCATATATAATTGTATAAGGTAAATCGGTGGCATCATTCTGCGGTGGATGATAGAAGGTTGGAATGCTATAATTACCGGACACAGCGCCAATCAAAAGAAGGTATTCGGGCTTGTTTTCTGCTTCATGATAGAATTCACGGATAGCCCTTTGAATTTGAGCAGCATTAGCATTCGGTCCAATATCTTCTTTATTGATTATACTGACTTCCATTCCTATTTCTCTTTTCCAGGTGACAAAGCGACTGAGCACCTGATTCATAGGTTCGTGACTGACGATCAGCATAGCCGGTTGCTTGAAGGGAAGATTAACCATATATGAAGTTCTATAGTTATCCACGATTGTTTCATAAACTGGAATATAAGTTTCAGTTATTGCATTCGGTATCTCAACCTGTCCGATACCGACAATATCATAATCGATGCTTTCCAACACGGCATAATAGTTATCAGTCTCTGTCACTACATGGGAGTTGACCGTAAAACCAATAAGTTCTCTGAGCCTGAAGTTATCAGAAAGGCAGACCTTAGAGTTAATGTCGATATCGCTAATAGTATCAGCAGAACTATCATTATCTAAGATATGACCTTCTTTATCGTATATAGTTATGGTGAAATCATTTATGACAATCTCTGCATCCTCTGCTAAAAGAGCTACTACGCTGGAGAAGATGCCTTCGTTTAGATCATCATTATCTATTGAAGCGTAGTCAGCATGCAGTCTAACATTAACGCGACTGTCGCTGACCTGCTCAATCTCTTGTTGTAATGCAAATGAAAGCGATGCTATACACAACGCTAACACGACTAATAGGTATTTATTCATCAAAATCCTCCTGCTTTTTTACGATAGTATAGCTGAGAGCCCGATTAACAAGGCAGGCTCTCAGTCGATAGTTTATTTCATTAGAACTGCTTTTTTAGTATCGTAAGCTATGCCATCTAATATCAATTGATATAAGTAAACACCTGATGAATGTTTTCGGGCATTCCAACCAACACTACCACGATTAAGTTCATGATGATCAAGTGTTATTGTATCTACTAAAGCACCTCTAATATTATAAATGGAAATTTTAGCTTCCTGTACATCTTTGTGGTGCACGGCAAAAGAAATGGTAGTTTCAGGATTAAAGGGGTTAGGGTAATTCTGGCCCAGGGATACGACCGGTTTGACCGTATCTACCAGGCCGTGTTCCACATTAGTAACCATAGAATTACCGCTGACGACCTTAATGTTTTCAATCATCCAACCGGGATCAGTCAAGCGTCCGGAATTACCGGGTGTATCAGCTTGAAACTTGAACCTTAGAAATATTTCTTCACCCATAAAAGGCTCCAAGGAAGCATATATAGGGTGCCAGTAATCGAACTGGCCTGAGTATTTATAGATGTTTGTCCATTCTTCTCTATCGGTAGAAACATCAAGATGAACATAATCTTGATCCCATAATGTATAGAGGTTCTGATTGAAAACAACCATTGGTATTTCATTATCCTGACCGTCATAGCCACTCAAGTCTATTGGATTCTCGGTAACTAATACGGCTCGGGAATTAGGTTGATAACGGTTTCTACCACCATCATAGCTCTCAATGATAGCTTTGCCACCGTCCAAGCATTCGGGACTAATAACTTGCCAAAAACCATCAACTACCCAGTGATCAGTTCCGTTTTCCCAATCTTCATGGAAGATGATTTCTTCTTCTGCGAGAATAATTTGCACCTCGTGAGTTCCGGGCTGTAGATCAATGGTTCCGACATAAGGATAAGCACCTTCTGCCGTTATAATAATATCTTTTGTGCCTTTCCACATTCCGTACTCGAAGCTTCCATTTGATACTTCTATGACATGATTGTAAACCTCGACCGGTTTCCATCCTTCATTTCTGATAATAATCTCAGCATCAACCGGATCATCACCTAAAAGAACAGTTCCTGTAAAGTTAGTCGGTTCTAATGGTTCTAAATCAGCATTTACTATTGTCCAGTTAGAGTTGTTTACAACTACATTTTCCATTGTAACCGTCTCATACCCTTCTTTACGGAAGGTCAGAGTGTATGAACCGGCTAATAAAGGTCTCCAGTACCTGCCGTAGAGTTCATCACTTACTCGAGGAGTAAAGAATCCTGCATGATGCTCATGTACAATTACCTCAGCTTCAATTGGCTCACCTGTAACCGCGTTTCTGATGTGCCCTGTCAACAACGGCGATCTATCAAGATCACTGCTGGGCAATGCCCTGTCAAAGAGCCATGACTGACCTCTGGTGCAGTCAGAGACAACCTGTAGCATATCATCCTTAGATTGCGGTTGAAGGTTAGATGTACCCGCTTCAGCTAAAAGGTTAAGCTGTCCGTATTCTTTGTAAAGCCAGTCATGAGCACTACCTGATCTTCCGGCTGAATCGAGACTTTCATAATACTGAGAGCTACGGAATTTTGGTATTCTTGAAGCAAAACCGTACCCAATAGTTCTGGCCACATCCAAATCGGGAGAACGGTAAAGATCATCCCAGTTAAAGGAGTGATAAACCTTCTCGGAAAATAATCCTGATCTTGACGAATGCCATACTATTGAGAATATAAAGTGTTGCCTGTCAGTTAGGCTTTTCATAGCTTGTACCTCAGACTCAGACATTGGATATGGTCCTCGGTAATAATCATAGACTTCAGTTGTTCCGGGTCTGATCTCCCATAGTGAGTCGCCGTGAACCCAATTAAAGTCCCAATTTCTATTTAGATCAACACCATCTTTATCATATCCCATACCGGGCGTGAAATCAAAATCGCCGCTGCCGGTATTGTCCCTTTTATTTTTCCTGTAGGTAACATCTAAATCATCGGTTACCACTAACCACCCTTCGGGGTTTAAGTTAGGTATAAACCAAAGTTCCAGATCCTGAAGCCATCGCCGATATCTCGGGAAGTTTGGTCTTCTGAGCATATCTTCAATATGGCGCATGGTTATTTCGGTGCCAAGAATCTCCTCAGCGTGGAGACTACCAACAATTAATACTGCCGGTTTATCCTCATTTTCATCTACATTGAATGAGAGTTTACAGGCATATATTGGTAAGTCATCTTCTTGAGAATAACCTATATGTTCCACTTTAAATATCTCGGGGTGTCTTTCCTCCCACGTTAATAAGGAATCTACCATCTTATCATAATCATAATAGAAATCTGGTATAGGTGGAAGTTGTCCGAGCAGCAAACTTGCTGAAAGTATGAATAACGCTATAATTGTTAGTTTCTTCAAAACATAACTCCTTTATTTGATTAAAGAGGTTTCACTTCTCGGTTTTGCAACCGAGAAGGAAACTCTTTATACATCATCATCTATTTAAGTAGTAACATTTTCCTTACTTGAACTTGTTCTTCACTTTCTAATTTATAGAAATATACACCACTTCCTGTATGGTTTCCATTATTGTCCGTACCGTTCCATACGAAACTATGGTTTCCTCTTTCAAGGTAATCGTCGTCAACAAGTGTTCTGATTAGTTGTCCTCTAACATTGTAAACATTGAGGCTGACGTTTTCATTTTGTCCCAAGGCAAATGAAATAGTAGTTTCCGGGTTGAATGGGTTAGGATAGTTGGCATGCAGAGCTATGGTATCTATTGGTTTTACTGCGTGATCATCTTCAACATTTCCGAAGAACATGTCAACTGATTGGGCATAGAGACCGATAATTTCTTCTTTACCGCTTGAACGTCCGTCAGCCCAAACGACATAAGAAGAATTTTCATCGAATGGAATAGCTCTGGGGCGAATTTGTCGCTTAATAAGTGATACTAAAGGTTCACCTTCAGGATCCCAGTAGGTGCCGCCATCTTCAGTAGAAGCTATCTGCATGTGTATATCCGAACCTCTTTCACCGTAATTATTTTCCCATACAACGAGAACTTTGTCTCCAACTACTGAGATTACCGGGTCGTCTTGTTCTGTTCTGCTTCTAACAGCGAACGGTGCGGGGTCACCCCACATAAGTTCGCCTTCTTCATTAATTTTTTGGAAGCTGACATCCTGAGCACGGGCATCAAGACGGGCATCACGCCATGCAAAGTAGGCATATCCATCTTCATGATAACTAAGTGAAACCAGAGCTTGATCGTTTTCATAATCTGCTAATACAGCACCATTTTCAGCCCACATCATCTCGCCTTCAGGACTAATCAATTGACCATAAAGGCTTGCATTTCTCGGAGCTCCTTCTCTGGCACGTTGGTCTTCCCAAATAACTAAAACTCCTTCGTCAGTTAAAACAGCTGCTGGTCTTGTTTGCAGGTATCCGGGATAGTCAACAACAACTTCACCATATTCATCCCAACCTTCAACTGCATTACCATCTTCATCGATTCTCTTCATATAGAAAATATTGCCATCGGCTCCGAATTGACCGCCGCGTCTCCAGAGAATATATTCGCCATCGATAACTTCTCTTACAACATGGTCGGAAATGAATCCACCGAATTGCCAAGCAATATGAATACCTTCGTCCCCCCAGTGTTTTTCACCGTCAATTATCTTTTGTGCTCTAACATCCCGAGCATAAGTCCAATCATCACCGGGATCAGTTTCATCATAAACAATTATATAAGACTCACCACGTCTGGAAATAGTAGGGTTATCTTGACTATACACATCATCAGTAGCTGACACTCTGACACCCAATCCAGTTCCGTCCGGATCCCATAACATTTCACCATCCGGGTCAATAGCTTGCGTATAAACCAGCTCATTGTCAGCTCTTTGTTCTCTCCATGCTAAGGCAATACCACCGCTATGGTGGGGAACTACGCTGATATAGCTTTGGCCTGTTCCACTTTCTTGGTTAGCACCCGTATGAGCGGTGACGGAAATACCGTTTTCATCGAACAGAATGTTTCCTTCTCTATCAAGCTTTTGAACTTTTATTTGGGAGCCGAAGAATGCATACCGGGTGTCTTGCCATACAGTGTAAACATAATCCTCATTTTTTACGGCTATGTGGTCGATTGAATCACCACTCAAGCCCCAATATATACGAATACCGTTATCTTCAAAAAGTTGCTCACCGTCCATGGTATATCCTTGTACGTAGATACCAACTGAGCCGGTTCTCATATCACCCCAACCGATATAAAAGTGACCATCTTCCGTGAATTTTGCTAAGGGAGCAAAAGCTTCACCGTCGATTTGAACAACCGGACGACCATTTTCTTCATACTGGATTTGTCCATCGGCATCAAGCATTTGCATATAAACATCTATGTTGGGATGTCCACCTTCACGGGCATCTTCCCAAACCAATAAAACTCCACCTTCTCCGTTACACTCCATA
Organism: Candidatus Cloacimonadota bacterium; assembly: GCA_003564135.1. Taxonomy (GTDB): domain Bacteria; phylum Cloacimonadota; class Cloacimonadia; order Cloacimonadales; family PWNZ01; genus PWNZ01. The sequence continues at coordinate 9,176 of PWNZ01000084.1, read as the reverse complement.
CGTGGCTCAGTTTGATCATATTCATTTATTACAATAGGAACGCCACGTTCGTCCCATAATCTGTTACCATCGATATCAAATTTTTGGGCAAAAATGTCTCTGGGACCATAGCGTCTATCCTCCCATGTAACGACAAAATTACCATCTGAAGTGCCAACAACTCTCGGTGCAATCTGCGTATAAGGTTGTCCGTCAGCTTCAGGATCTACCGGTAATGATTCTTCCCAGATATCATTGCCGTCTAAATCGATGACCTGAAGATACATTTTGTCGAATCCGTCACGGCGGTCTGTGTAAGCAAAACCAAAGGCATCATCGCCAAAAGGTTGAACTCTGGCGCTGGCATATTGAATAACCGGATCAGCTGCCAATTCTCTTTCCCAGATGATGTTACCATCGGGTCCGATTCTTTTAACGTGAAGGTCGCGAATATTGTCAACTTCGTTTACATGAGCTAGCATTGCACCGTCATGACCATCATCCCAAAGAGTGTGGAAATGCTGCTCTCCGCGTCCATGCGCTAAAGGTGTACCATTTTCTAACCAGTCATCGGTAAAAGGTTCACCATCACCGTTGAGATTAATACCATAGATGTCGGTTCCTACGCCGCTACGGATGTCGTGCCAAATAATAAATGCTCCGTCATCGTTATTAGGGACGATGTTTAATGAAAGTCCGACATTGTATTCATTTAACAATACCGAGCTCTCCCACAACAGTTCTCCCTCCGGAGATATCTTTTGAGCAACTACACATGCTTCGTCAATATCTTCAACTTGCCAATGGAAGTCAATCCAAGCAATAACTGCATTTCCTTCGCTGGTTTTGATCATTACCGGATCTTCTTGTCGGTTATCTCTCATTTTAATTGAAACAGATTCTCCGTCATTCCAGACCAGTCCTTCTGAATTCACTGCCTGTGCCCACAGGTCTCTGTCACTTCGTCTGGTATCAGACCAAACAAAAGAAACAGCATCTTCACCTATTGCAGCACCGGATCTTTGCCATTCAATATTCGCACCCTGCCTAAGCGCAATACCATTTTGCACCCAGTTCGAGGGTGTGCCTGCTAAACTCACTACAAATAATGAGACGATAGTTAATATCGCTAATAGCTTTCTTAATTCCATACTTTTAATTTCCTCCGTTATTTTATAGAAAATTTCCTAAACCTTTTTATTTATTGCGTCTATAGGTCAACAATAATCTTCCGTATCGTATGGCCTATCATGTTAAGCGCTATATCTACAATATAATACAAGCAATTTCCTTTCCAAAATACTATCTGCTTACCCTTTCCTTCCAACTGATAGTCAAGGTTGCTTCTGCTGCTATTTGGTAGCTGAAAACAATCGTTGCCGCATCGACCTTGTCATAGTCATGACTATTCCCGGAAACTGTCCACTCCCCTGCAAGGCTGTGGTAAACACGAATGTCTTTATTGTCTTTACTATGATTTTTTACTTCAACTTGCATCTGTCTGACAGTTTCTCTCTGGGAAGGTCGTCTTTGACTGAGCGTAACTGTTTTTGCTGTTAAATCAAACGGTCTGCCCGGCGAGAAACGGAGCTTATGTTTTTTAGGAGTCGCATTAATCCTATCTTCTCCTACAAAAGTTAACTGCTCGCCTTGTTCTGTCCTTCTATAAATTTGAATGCTCCCTTCCGGTAAGACAATTCCTAAGCCTTCTTCAGTCTTATTATCGATCTCTATTCGGGTTGTTAAGTTATCTTCTCCGGTTATGTAGTCATAAAACACTTGTGGTCTGAATGTCTTTCGGGGATATAGTCGTAGTTGCTTGTTATCCCCGGAAGAGATAGAAACCCTATCCGAGAAATCAAACAGATAAAATTCGTCAAACCCAGCCACTTCGAAACCGGCTGCCGAGTCAAAAGCTATTTCGGATCTAACCCTTCTTTCGGCGGCAACACCACCTCTAACCGCCATACGCCTTTGCTGTTGTATCTTTGACGGCTCACCGGCTATCAGGGAAATATCATATTTCTCATAACTCTTCCCTGATTGGTTAGTAATTTTGGCGAAAATATCGAGCATTATCCCGTCTTCTTGCCAAACGGCTTTATACAATGTCTCCCAACTTAATCCTGAGGTTAGATAGTTTAGTTCTGCAGGATATTGATCGGGGTTATTAGTTTCTATCGCCCATTCAATGAAAGACCTTGTCTGTTCAGGTTTTTTTAATCTCTCTAGAGAGTAGTGACTCACGTCGCCCCGGTTAATGATAACAGACTTACCTCTTGTATCATGAATTCCGTAAACATTATTATCACCGTAAAATATCTCACCGGTAATCACATCACCGTCTCTTAGAACAATCTCAATCTGTTCGCCAATGTGGTTAGGAATATTAACCTGCCACCTGGCGATTTTTGTTGAATAGCGTTGCCGGTCAACTGTGAATTGGTCTGCATAACTTGACAGCAATAAGATCGAGTTATCATCAATACCGTTCGGTAACTTATCATAGATAACCCTTGTGCTTTCGTCCTCGAGATTGATAACAATATTTTCGGTCACCATGCCGATGTTTCCATGATAAAAAACAATCCTGCCGGAGGCCTGTAAGTCTCCGGCCAAAAACAATAAACCCCAGACGGCAAGCAATATCTTCATAATTATCTCCTTTTTTATAAATCGTCATCAATAAAGCTATGTTACAGATTAATTTGCGACAATCATAATCCGTCATTATTTCAAGCTATCATCGTTTGCTCACTACTGAGCAAAATCTTAATTAACGTCTTCTCAATCCACCTAAGGGAATATCCGATGACGCGATCAATCATCAAACAGTTTTCAGTGGCTGCTAAGGGTAGCTATCCTCAGCCTCATACGATCATTTCCACCTATATTTTCCTAATGTACCTTTAACGGCAAAGAATAAGAAGTATGGTATATAGAGCACCTCCATCAAGGGTAAGTGTAGTAAATGTTTTGTTCGTTTAATTTTAACGGCAAACGTTGTCAACAGAATAAGTTCGGCTGCAACTTTCACTAATAACGCTGTTAGGATTAAATAGAAAGAAATACTACCTATTAGAAAGCCGATTATTGCGACAACTAAGATGACATAAAACAAGAAAATTAATGCCGTAACTATTTTTATGGCGGTAGGATAATACCTCCATTTTGATGCTCGTCTTGTCTCTTGATTGATTTTACCTGCTGTATCTTTCTTATCGCAGGAAGGCACGAATGACGAAGGTGTTAGCATAAAACTCATTTTCCGGCAAAAGGGTGACATCCTTTGCAGCATTAAGTCATCGTCTCCCGAAGCGATATTCTCTAGGCCGGAAAAGCCCCTAACACGGTTAAACAAGCTCTTCTTATAGGCCATATTTCTACCGGTGCAGGTCATTCCGTATCTCAACCCAATGCTGCCGGCACTTACAGCAAAGATCGATAACCGTTCAAGGTTTTTTAGCCTTAAGTAAAGAGAGTTCTTGTCTTCATACAAAGGTGAATAACCCGCTATGAAGTCAACACCTTGATTAAAATGAGCATTCAATTCGTTCAGCCAATTCTCCGCAGGTTCACAATCGGCATCGGTGAATGCTAACAAAGGATACTGAGCTTGTTCAATCCCTTTGGATAAGGCTCTTTTTTTGCCCCCTTTTTGGTCAGGTTTTATTGTTAATAAACGAATCATAGAGTACTTTCTTTGCATGGTAGCTACATTTTTTTCAGTGTCATCAGAAGATCGGTCGCTGACGATAATTATCTCATAACGGTCTGTCGGGTAGTTTTGACGAAGTAGGTGATCTATAAGTTTAGAAATATTTTTTTCTTCATTTTTAGCTGCAATTATTATAGAAAACCCTTGATGAAAATTCTTTTCGGCTCTTTTCGGAATAAGAAAAAGACCGATTGTCAGCAGCATTAGTAAGGCAAAATAAAACGTAGTTAATTCGAGTAATAAGAACATTTCTAAGCTAACAAGCGGTATCCTGAGTAGTGATACTTGATTAAATCTTTAAAGATGCAGCAATTATCTTCTGTTTATCGGTGTAACGGTAGCATTAGATTGTTTAATGAACTCCGCCAGTTGTGGCGATTCTTTTTCTATTTCTTCGAGGGACAGCTTAGTTTTTTTTTGCGCTGCCGGTTTCTTTTTATTCTCTTCTAAGATAAAATTTAGACCTACTTGTGTACCAAAATATCGTGATACAAAGTTTATCAGTTTCTGTTTATCTCTTAACAGATAGTCATAAGCTATTTTTTTATCTGTCTTTAGGTCTAAGCATTTTTCCTCTATACCGACTAATTCGAGATCAGCAAAATATTGCGCCACGAACGGAGAAGATTTAATTAAATCGTTTATCAAACCGTCCCTTTCTTTTTCGAAAATCTCTTTAGTAATCTTGTCGTATTTAGGTCTGGATTCAGTTCGTTCCCTAACGACGTGGGGGCTTGCCTGGTTGGGAGTAATGTAGCGGGACGGCTTAGGATTAGGTCTTGCGGAAGTATCGGGCCTGTTTTGCGGAGGTTGAGCTGAATAGTTCCAGTTTTCCAACAGTTTGCTGATAGAGGCCATTTCTTCCATTTTACACAGCTTGATAAAAGTCATCTCTACCAGTAAAACCGGATTGCTAAAGTATTTGATCTCTGTCTTAGTTTTGATCAAGACTGCCATTAAATAGAGAATCTTATCCTCGCTGAAAAGAGGCTCTATTTCCTGTAATTCCTTTTTAAGCGTTGCATGGAGTTCGGCTAGGGGGACTTTGGTTTTTGTCAGTAGCAGGTTGCGAAGATAGTCTAAGTATCCATTGAGAAACTCCTGCAAATCATTACCCTTATCCAGAAGTGAGTGAATCAAAGCAATAATCGCAGCGGCCTCTTTCTTTTGGATATATTCGGTAACCTTGTGAAAAACTTCTGTATTAACAATACCGAAAAGGGAAAGCACTTCGTTGGTAGTTATGTTATCGGTTGTTGTAGCTATCAGTTGGTCGGTTAACGAAAGCGCATCCCTCATGCTTCCTTCAGCCTTTTTAGCAATAACATAAAGGGCTTCATCTTCAATAGTGATCTCTTCCTTTTGGCAGATATATTGCAGCCTCTTGACGATTTGATCAACAGGTATCCTCTTGAAATCATATCTTTGGCAGCGGGATATAATGGTCGGCAAAACCTTATGAGGTTCGGTAGTAGCAAAAATAAATAGTACTTGCTGTGGTGGTTCTTCTAGCGTTTTCAACAGAGCATTAAAGGCATTCTTGGATAGCATGTGTACTTCGTCAATAATAAAGATCTTGTACTTTGACTTGGATGTGGAATACATCAGCTCTTTCTGGAGATCGCGGATATCCTCAACGCCGGTGTTGGAAGCACCATCAATTTCTACTACGTCGGTCGAGGTTCCGTTAGTGATCTCGACACAATTATCACATACGCCACAGGGATTGGCTGATACACCTTCCATACAATTTAAACTCTTGGCTAAAATTCTCGCCATAGAGGTCTTGCCTACTCCCCGTGAGCCGGTAAAAAGAAATGCATGAGCCAGACGATTGGTATTTATGGCATTTTTCAACACCGTCGTAACATGCTCTTGAGCATAAACATCGTTGAATGTCTGTGGTCTATACTTTCGGGCTAAAACTATATAGGACATATTATTGTGATACCTCACCTTCAACATTTAAAGCGTGGTTAACTCTGTGTAGCGAGAATTCTTGGACAGGGTCTTTCTGTCAACTACAATATCCTATGGGCGAAGATCCCGTTTTTAAATCACTAATTTTTTTTACCCCCCCGCTAATCCGAGCTTTCTCGTCACTTGTATTGCTTTACTTTCTTTACTGATCGTAAAAGTGTTCCGGATAAATTGGTGAAGGTTGTGCACTGCTCACTTCATCAAGAGGATTTTTCTCACTTCTCGGACAAGCCCGGCCTCCATTCTGACAAAATATACTCCGCTGCTTACAATGCGGTTGGCATCATCTCTGCCGGACCATACAGCATTATGACGTCCCTTGTCTAAATATTCGTCTATTAAGGTCGCAACCAACCTTCCCCTTATATCATAGATACTAATCAAAACGTCAGCAGGTTCGGAAATATCGAATACAACTGCCGTCGCTGGGTTAAATGGGTTCGGATAATTGCCTATTAGAGCAGTAACAATGGGCTGCGATTGCTCATCAACAGATAAAACTCTAACTATTACAGTATCTGACGCTGCTGACTTCTCATCTTGATATTGAGTTTTCAAATAATAGACATAGATATTTTCCGGGTCAATATTTTCATCTACATAAGACGTATCGGTAACTATCTCAGTACTGATCAGTTCATCATTCCGAAAAACTAAATAATCAACTTCAATATCAGGGTGCATATCCGGTGACCTCTCCCAAGAGAGATGAACGTCAAAATCGATTAAAGAATATGCAACGTTAACCGGCGGGTACAGATCAGGTGGTTCAGGTAGGATAATAGCTCGAACTTGTTCGGAGCGCACTGATTCACCGTCAGGGTAAACAGTAGTCAGGTAATAGCTATAATGTGTTTCTAACTGCACGTCGTGATCTACAAACAGTGTATCGGAAATTGGTTCAATTGTCATTAGGTTTCCATCACGAAAAACGTTAAAACTCAGACTGTCTTCACTTTCAGGCGGTGTCCAGCTAAGGACTATAGTACTATCAACTATAGTAGTGCTGATATCAGTTGGTGGGAAATGAACTGTCTCGAAAATCTCGACATCATCAACACACCAATGGCTATCACCCATACCGTGATAACTCCATCTAAATCTGACCTGACTCTCCCCTGCTATATCAGGTATAATCTTTTCAAATGTTGCGCGGTTAGCGGTCGATTCGTTCCATCTTTCTATCTGGTGCCAGATAGGTGAATCACCTATCTTATAATGAATTTGAGCAGCAGTAACGGTATTGGCGCGGGTGAACTTATGGTGAAACTTGATACTAACAGACTCGATATCTTCCATGTTTATCGAAGGTGATATAAGCTGTGTTATTTGTGTATGATTCGGTTGATAAGCGGCACTATTAACGAATACATAATTTCTATTAGTACCTTGCATCCCACCGGAAAACCTGCCCACTTGCCATACCTGTTCGTTGTTTAACAAATCCACTACTTCCCATAGCGGAGGCATAATATCCTCTTTGTCGAAGTTTTCGGTGAAAGGCATATCAAAGTCCGGCGGTTCAGTTGCGGCATTAGCGTTAACACCTAATGAGTAGTTATAGTTATCAGTAAAAGAATATGCTCTGAAATAATATTTTCTCCCCCCTCTTAAATTACGGTAAAGGTATTGATTCAAACCGGAATCTTCACAATAAATAACTACTCCCCCACCTGGGATCTCGTCTCCCGCCTCATAATCCTCACCGTCAATAGGGCTGCCTATATCGGGTTCGTAATGAGATACTATCATTATATCATCACCCGTCTCATTTGCTTGCCAGGTGAGCAATATCTCGGTGGTACTTTGAGTCAGTGCATTAAAAGCCTGAGGATTTCTCTGATCAATGTAAAAATTGTTAATCCTGTTGAGAACACGGCTGATATTGACCCGGCCGCTCCCTAATCTACCGGCAAAGTTGGGATTGATATCATTAACATTGTCAGAATGCTCTACCAGTAGATCTTCAATTAAATCATTCGTAAAAACCAGACCGTTTCTATAGGTGTAAGATGCTACGAGAGCTGCAGCTCCGGATACCATAGAAACAGCTAATGAACTACTACTTAAGATTTCGTAACCTCCAGCAATACCGGCACTTCTACCGGTTGTCATAATATTGGTTCCCGGTCCCGACATATCAATCCAATCTCCATAGTTTGTGAATGATGAACGCACATCCCTGTTGTCTAAAGCAGCAACAGCTATAGTCCCTTGATAATAAGACGGATAGTATCGGTCGCTGGAATTTGCATTGCCAGCGGCAAAAAAAGTCAGTCCGCCATCCATAATAAAACTACCGGCGTTGTTGTTAAAATAATCAATGGCATTCAAATCGGAAGCATTATAAACACAGGGTGTATTATAAATCCAACTATTGTTCATTATCGCAGCTCCGTGACGAACTGCATAGAGGACTCGTGAAGAATAGGTTGCATTGGTATTTATTACATTACAGGCCATAATCCTCACTCCGTCATCCGAACCTGACCCTCCAGCAATGCCAGCTATTCCGAGATCATTATTAGAAACAGCACCAATTACGCCTGCAACTGACGTACCATGTGAGTTGCGAGGGGTAAAAATACCTTGAGGCCCTATATCAGGCCAAAGATTACCAACTAAGTCTTCATGCTCATAGTCAATTCCATTGTCCATAACAGCTACTATTACATCATTATAGCCTTTCTCTAAGTCCCAGGCTTCAACTGCTCCAATGTCGGAACCTTCTCTTCCTTCCGAGCCTCTTATTGTTTGACCGGTATTATGCAAACCCCACTGTTCACCAAAGTTGGGGTCATTAGGTTCCCATCTGGTTGGATAGCTGTCAATATCACCGACAACTGTCCGCTCAAAAGGCTCTACCGTCTTTTTTATATATACCGGTTCGGCCATATCAACCTCCGGCAATTCTAAAAACGAGCGAGCTGTTTCAATAACATCAATATCGGAAGGAAAACTGAGGTCAAACCAACGATGGAACTCCCAAGCACGATGTAGATCACGATCCAGCTCAACTTCTGGTGATTCGCTGTAGAGGCCATGTAGCAGCGGTCTGTATTCTGTTATGGAGTATCTTTTGTTCAACCGGTCTAAGTCTTCGTTACCGGTTACTACATAATCTTCAGATTGAACTAAAGCATCATCCAATATATGGTCATTGATTAATTTCACTCTCACTGTCCCCGAATGGTACGACCCTTCAGGCACGTTTTCTAACGATACCTGTTCTACCCTACCGAGGTAATATCGAATAGCTTCTTTCGGTCTCTCTCCTGCAATCGCTTGCGCAACAATACAAGATAAAACAACTAACAAAAAAAGCATAACCTTATTACGAAGTCTGCTATAAGAAAACATATATCCTCCCAATATATAGTCTGTCAGCTTAGTTAAGTCTCAAACGTTGGTGTAAATTCCAACTCCTTGTTTACAACGTTAGTAAAGGACATTTCCATATCCTTTCTAATCTTACTTCATTAAGTCTAAGCGACTTTAT
>PWNZ01000166.1 GCA_003564135.1 Candidatus Cloacimonadota bacterium | reverse complement strand
GAGATCTGGTTCGAGGGTGAACAGTCAGAAAATCAGCTCCATTGTCCTCAATTACCCGAGCAGCTTCCACGGCGACAATACTTGAAGAGTCCCAACCTGACCTGATCTTTGCTGATAGATAAATATCTGTCCCCTTGAGCTCTTTTTTAACTGCTTTAACTATATTACCAATCTTTGATAAGTCCGCCAACAAGGCAGAACCAGCACCCCGTTTTACGACTTTCTTTACCGGACATCCCATATTGATATCAATAAAATCGGGCATTACCTTGCTTTGGCGGTCCAGATGATCTATCAATATATTGACGGATTGAGCCATAATCTCCGGATCAGAACCAAAAACTTGGATACCTATCGGTTTTTCTTTAGCGTCAAAATCAGCATAAAAGAAACTATTAGAAAAATCTCGTAAAAGACCATCAGAGCTGACCATCTCGGAAACTACTATGTCAACTCCGCATTTCTTGCAGATTTGCCTAAATGCTTTGTCTGTGTAACCTGCAAGAGGTGCTAACCACAACTTATGTTCAGTTAATTCTTGTAGATTAGTCATCAGCGCCTTATTTTTGCAGTTTCTGTAACTGATTGAGTTGATACATTATTACTGAACCTGCAACAACTACATTTAAAGATTCTAAACAGTTGGCCATAGGTATAAACACAGTTATTGATGCTCTGCTTGAAATCAGATCGCTGATTCCATGAGCCTCAGAACCTAAGGCTATGATATAAGGTTTTTCAGTCTTTAAAAAATTCACCGAGACCTTCCCTTTCAAATCAGCAACTATTAAATCCCCAGCAAAACTTGTCCAATCAAACCTATCTTCGGCAGTAGTAGGCATTGATAGAATTTTGCCTACAGATGCTCTCACAGCTGCTGGATGATAGATGTCACAACATTCTTTCGATATAATCACACCTTGAATACCAAAAGCTGCGGCAGATCTAAAAATAGCACCCATATTTGCAGGGTTTGCGATCCTATCTAAAAAAAGGAGCCGGTCTCTTTTTTTCAGAGGTTTTTCAAATTTACCAACCAAGGCAATGATGTCTTGCGGTGAGGGCAAAGTAGATAAGTTTTCTATCTGATATTTTTCCAAAAGGTACACATTGTCTCTTCCCAGATGATCAATGATGTCTTGATAGTCACTATCTTTCCCTTTCAAGATAAAAAGTTGCTTAATAATCACACCATCATCGATTATCTGCCTAACTGACCGTGAGCCTTCAACTAACAGTGAATTCTCAAGATCACGATACTTCTTTTGTTTCAGCTTTGCAAGTGTTTTTTGTCTCTGCTTAGATATAGATTTCAATTAGACCTCTCTTATGATTAGACATCATGTCGATTCTTATCATGACCTTTTACAACTCTTTTTATTTTTTTTACTTGACAGGTTAGACTAATGTCCCCACTCTTTACGCAGGCTGATCTAAGTCAATATATTTAAGGAGTTTTCAATGAAAATTACAGCGAAGAATGTCGTTTTTGTGATGGTAGATGTACAAAAGAAATTTGAGCCACATATAAAAGATATGCCAGCTATAGTGAAAAACGCTAACCTCTTGAACAAGTTTGCAGAGATCATGGAAATACCCCTGCTTGTAACAGAGCAGAACCCACAAGGGTTAGGTAGAACACTCGACTCAATCTATGTTCCGGATAATCATAAACTGATATCTAAAACAAGATTTAGCATCTTTGAACCGGAAGTAGAAAACTATATTGAATCCCTTCATGATGGCAAACTTTCCATAAAAGTCGATAGTAACCCAACATATCATAAACATATAGTCCTATACGGTATAGAAACCCATGTATGTATCACTCAATCAGTGATAGAAAGTATAGAGAAAAAATATCATCCGGTAGTTATCAGTGATGCCGTCTCATCAATATCTCCGGAAAACAAAGAGGCCGGTCTGCGAAGAATTATAACCGAGGGTGGTGTAGTAGCATCAACTGAGATGGTAATGTTTGAATTGTTACAAGGTTCTTATCATCCTCACTTTAAGGCTATCAGTAACCTTATTAAAGAGAGCTAATAACATTAAAGCCATGAAACGCATTCGTAATACGGTCGTTGCGGGAACATTTTACCCGGGCAATAAAGAAGACCTGAAAAATATGATTGAAGGGTTTTTGGATAATGCTCGTGTACCTGTTAATAGTGCCAAGAATATTTTAGGAATTATTTCACCCCACGCTGGATATATGTTTTCAGGCCAAGCGGCTGCTTATTGTTTTCAAGCTATTAAGGATAAAGATTTCAGCTATGCGGTAATAATTGCACCCTCGCATCAGTTTGCAAACTTCGCTTATTCAGTTGGTGATTTCGATGCCTATGAAACACCGTTGGGTAACGTGGAAGTTGATCAACCATTAGTCAAAGAGTTACTATCTGATCCCAAATTCACTTTTCACGCTCAAGCACACTTAATGGAACATTCTTTAGAAGTACAGTTACCTTTCTTGAGGACTATCAAGCCCGAAGCTAAGATAATTCCCATAATCTTAGGGAATCAGTCACTATCCAACAGTCGCAATTTAGCTAACACCTTGGCTGCAAAATTCTCTGACAAATTAGATAAAACTCTGTTCATTATCAGCACCGATCTTTCTCATTATTATGACTCCGGAAAAGCTCAAAAGATAGACAACCTTACGACCGATGTCATCGAAGCTATGGATGAGGAACAACTTTGGAATCTTATCAAGATCAACAAATGCGAAGCATGTGGTTTCGGGGGTGTTATGACCCTGATCAGTTTAGGTCGTATCTTGGGCTATAATAGAGCAAAAACACTGATATACACCCATTCAGGAGAAACAGGAGGCGATAATAGTCAAGTAGTTGGCTATTTATCGTCAATGATTTATAAATAACACTTAGGAGTTAACAATGTTGAACAGAGAACATAAATTTTTTCTTCTTAATTTGGCCAGGTTGGCCATCAAAGCTTATATAACAGATACACAAATAAAAGTTACAAAGCCAGATGACCAAATATATAAAGAAAAAAAAGGGTTATTTATCACTTTAAACATAGACGAAGAACTACGTGGCTGCATTGGCTACATTAAACCTTATTATTCATTATACAAATCGGTGAAAGAATTAGCCGTTAGTGCTGCATTTAAAGACCCAAGATTCCCACCACTAACTGAAGAGGAGTTTGAACTCATAGATATCGAAATATCAGTTCTCTCCGAATTAATCCCGGTCTCTACAGATAAATTAGACGAAATTGAAATAGGTAGAGATGGTATATACATAGTAGGAACGTACGGTAGTGGATTGCTTCTACCACAAGTTGCCGTCGAAAATAATTGGGACAAAATTACCTTTCTTAAAAACCTTTGCCATAAAGCAGGAATTCCACCTAAGAGTTATCTCTCTGGCCTGTATAACCTTTATAGGTTTAGCGCTGAAGTTTTCTCTGAAAAAATGCTGAAAACAGTTGACAAACAAACGTCATAAAAAAAAATGCTCAAACATTGAAGGTTGCGGGAATAGCTCAGTGGTAGAGCGCTACCTTGCCAAGGTAGATGTCGCGGGTTCGACCCCCGTTTCCCGCTCCATTTTTTTATGGCGACATCGCCAAGTGGTAAGGCAAGGGTCTGCAAAATCCTCATTCCCCGGTTCGAATCCGGGTGTCGCCTCCATTTTTCGGTGCCGGAGTGGTGAAATTGGTAGACACAAGGGACTTAAAATCCCTCGAGCTTTGTGCTCGTGCCGGTTCGAGTCCGGCCTCTGGTACCATTTTTTTATTTACTTCTTGAATTAATCCATAAACACAAACTCGCAAGCACTATAAAATAATCCACAAGACATTGCTTACTGGTAATAAAAAAAGCCTGAACCTCCCATCGAAAAGATAGTTTTAAAGATTCAGACTTCTATTTTTGTAGCTTATTATAATGACAATTCCGTCAGAACACTTCTCCAACTATAAATAGCTGTTTATTTCCTTTCTTAAGGTATCTGCTGCTTCTCTGGCTGCTGTATGGTATTCTTCTCCTCTGCTCTTATGAATAATACCTCGCGAAGAATTGATTAGGATGAGAGGATGGTCTCTCCCTGTTGCATTTTTCATGACATCAGTTAAGCTTCCACCTTGAGCTCCAATTCCCGGTATCAGAAATAATGTTTCCGGCATAAGTTTGCGAACTACCATCAGCTCTTCATTATTGGTAGCACCAACTACTGCTCCAAATTGCTGGCTACCCCAAATATTAATTTTCTCTGCTATCTTTTGATAAAGAGAATCCTTTTTCAAAAAATCTTCTGCCGATGGATTTGAGGTCAGGGCAAGGACAAAGAAGAATTTGTCTTTAAAAACAGTAAGCGGTGTTATGACATCCTCTCCCATCAGCGGATTGACGGTTATAGATTCAACCCTAGTATAGCTGAAAAAACCTTTTGCATAATGGGTCATAGTGTTTGCTATGTCTCCAGCCTTAACATCAAGTATCACAGGGACTTCTTTAGGAATATAGTCCAAAGTTTCTTCTAAGGCTTCTACCCCCTTTTTCCCTGCAGATAAATAGAAAGCGTAATTCAGTTTGTATGCGGCGACGAGATCAGATGTGGATTCAATTATCTTTTTGTTGAACGTGGTTATTGGATTTTCCTGTTTGTGAATATGCTCTGGAAGCATATTTTGATGGGGATCCAAACCTACACACAAATATGAGCTATTCTTTTGGCTAATCCTATAAAACTTTTCAATAAAACTCATCATCTCATCCCTTTACTTTGACCCTACGTATACAGCTTCTTCTGAATCGGTTTCATTAAACAAAACCTGAATTAGCTCATCTTTGGCGGTGGGGACATTCTTACCAACATAATTTGCCCGAATAGGCAGTTCTCTATGGCCTCTGTCTATGAGAACGCATAACTGTATAGACTTTGGTCTTCCAAAATCGTGCAAGGCATCTATAGCAGCTCTAACTGTCCTACCGGTGTAGAGGACATCATCGCATAGAATAACGACCGGATCTTCGATAGTAAAATCAATCATGGTGTTTTTGATAACCGGTTGGTGCGATATCCTGGTAAGATCATCTCTATAAAAGGTGATGTCGAGTATTCCAACGGGTACATCCTTGTTCTCGATTTTTTTCAAATAAGCTGCTAAACGTTTAGCTAAAGGAACTCCTCGGGTTTGAATACCTACTAAATATAGTTTCTCCAGACCTTTATTTTGTTCAACTATCTCATGTGCCATCCTCTTTATTGCACGTTCTATGGACGGTTTATCCATTATCTTTGTTTGCATATCAACTCCTTGTGTCTCTTAGGAAAATCTTTGTTTTTTAATCGAGTCTTTTTCTTTAATTATCAATTTGATAAGTCAACTTGATTTATTAGGTCTTTAATAAACAGTTCGTTTTCTTCTACGTGGTCATTCAAATCATTTACGATGTCAATGATAGTCATTGGATTCATAAAGTTTGCCGTCCCAACTGCTACTGCATGCGCACCGGCATAGATGAACTCTAAAACATCCTGATAAGTTGAGATACCACCCATTGCTAAAATGGGAACATCAACAGCTTGAGCTACTTTGAAAACATTGTAGAGAGCTACAGGCATGATTGCAGGACCACTCAAGCCACCAAAACCTCTGCCGATAAGAGGTTTGCCTGAGAGCCAATCAATCTTCATTCCGATAAGGGTATTGATCAAGGCTAATGAGTCGCATCCCCCATCTACCGCTGCTTTAGCAATTGCGGCAATATCAGTAACATTGGGAGTCAACTTGATGATCAACTCTTTCTCGGGACTAATCACCTTTTTTAACAGTCTAACTACATTATAAACACTCTCGGGATCTACCCCGAAACTGATACCTTCATTTTTGACATTAGGACATGACACATTCACCTCATACCCTGCAATCCCTTGCTGTTTCTCCAGGAAACTAGCTATCTCGGCAAACTCTTCTGTGCTGGAACCGGAAAAACTGATGATTAATGGTGTGTCATCTAAAATATCTGTGTATTCTGGTAATTGATCTTTGCAAAACACTTTCAGTCCCGGGTTTTGTAAACCTATTGAGTTTATCATGCCCGAAGGAGTTTCAACTAATCTTGGTGGTGGATTGCCATGCTTAGGATACTTGGTAATAGTTTTAGTTACAACTGCTCCTAAGTTATTGATATCGAAGAAGTTATTATACTCTGTACCAAAAGTCCCTGAAGCAACGGTAACTGGATTTTTAAAAGCGATCTTTGCCAAAGAAGTCTTTAATCTATTCATCCCAGTCAACCTCCTTACCCTCAAACACAGGTCCATCTTTGCAAACCATCATATAAGCGTTCTCATCACAATAACTTTTACTCTTTTTAACTGCGCAGCCTAAGCAAACACCTATTCCGCACGCCATATACTCTTCCATAGAAAACAGCGTCGGAAACCCAAAACACTCGGCAATCTGATACACCTTTTTCATCATAGGTTTCGGGCCGCAGCAATATACTTGAGATATCTGATCTTGGTGGTTAGAAAAAAAAAGGTCTAAGCAGTTGGTTACGAATCCTTTACTTCCTTTTGAACCATCATCAGTGCAGATATAGTCTGCATCGAAAAGATCATCTGCAGTACGACCACCATGTAGCCAGTGATGATTGATGTCCATTTCCAGCAGTTTTTTATGTAGATAGTACAAAGGAGCATAGCCAATGCCTCCGCTAATCAGTACTGCTCGCTTTTTCTTTTTCAGATTAGCGGTGTATGAGTCATCATTGATAAAACTATTGCCCAAAGGGCCATAAATGGCTAATACATCGCCTTTGATCATGGTCGAGAGGTCGTAGGTGCCGCTACCGATAACTTTCATCATAAATGATAAGCTGTTGCCGCTATAATCATACACGCTGAGAGGTTTGAAAAGTATTCTACCCAGACCAGAAATATTGTTATTTATGGTCAATGGTTTGACTTGATAGAATTGACCTGGAAACGGCTGCTGTTCTAGGTTTTCTGCCTCAACCTTGAGCATGTAATAGTCACCTTGCAGATTAATGTTGCTTATTACTTTAACTTCTGTGTACTCGAATGAAGTCTTTTTTTTCGAAATATTCATCTCAACTTCCATGCTATCTCTTTTCTTATCCTAGGAAAACTACTTTACCTTCACAGATTGTTGTTACGATCTTACCCTTAAGAGTTTTATTGATGTATGGGGTATTATTTGACTTGGAAACCATATTTTCAGGTGTGAATAAGATCTCCGCTTCTAGATCTGCTATAGCGATATCTGCTGCTTTACCTTTCTCAAGCAGGCCACAATTAATATTCAGGAACTGAGACGGTTTAGTAGAAATTTTGTCGATCAAGAATGACAAATCCATCTTATTATTGAGAACTAGCTCGGTATAAAGAACAGCGAATGCCGTTTCTAGAGAATTAATTCCGTATGAAGCTAAATTAAATTCTTTCTCCTTCTCAAAGTCGGAATGTGGAGCATGATCCGTGGCAATAAAGTCTATCGTTCCATCAAGTAATCCTTCAAGACAAGCTTGTCGATCTTTTTCGGTTCTTAAAGGTGGTTTAACTTTAGTGTTTGTATCGTAGCTGCTGCACTCTTCCTCCGTCAATAATAAGTGATGAGGCGTCACCTCAGCAGTAATATTTAGCCCTTTCTCTTTTGCCTGTCTCACTAGTTCTATTGATTTCCTTGTCGAGATATGAGCAATATGCAAGTGACAACCTACATTTTCAGCCAACATTATATCTCTACTAATCATAAGCTCCTCAGCTAATGCAGGAATACCGCTGAGCCCGAGTTTAGTTGACATCTTACCGGAGTTTATTTGTCCCTTACCTGACAGAGAGTAATCTTCACTATGAACTATGATAGGGATATTAAAGTTAGAAGCATATTTCATGGTATTTAGAGCAATCTTAGTGCTCTGAATACAACCACCATCATCACTGACAGCAACAATTCCACCTTGTAACATATTTCCAATTTCGGATATCTCCTTACCTTCGAGCTTCTTTGTCATTGCTCCTATAACTAAAACCTTGCAAGCACCTATATCTTTAGCCTTTCTCTTTATATATTCTACTGTTGAAATATTGTCGACCACGGGATCAGTATTAGGCATCGCACAGACCGTCGTCCAGCCACCTTTAGCTGCCGCTCTTGTCCCTGAATATATATCTTCCTTATAAGTTTGACCGGGATCTCTAAGATGAGTGTGCATATCAACGAAGCCGGGAAAAACATGTTTTCCTTCAGCATCAATAATCTTACAGTCTTCTTTGATATTGGCCGCAATTTTTTCAATCTTATTGCCATTTATTAGTATATCTTTTTTCACAAAATTACCGGTTGCATCAGCTTTATTACTTGCTTCGTATATTAATCCATTTTTTATTAGTATCATTAGGACCTCCCTATAGTTTTCCACCTAAGATTAAGAACAGTAGTGCCATTCTTACAGCAACACCATTGGTTACTTGCTCGAGAATTAAACTTCTATCACTATCAGCTATTCCGGGTAATATCTCTACTCCTCGATTCATAGGTCCCGGATGCAGGATTAGAGCATCTTTCTTGGCGTATCGCATAGTCTCTTCAGACAATGTGAACAGTTTGGTATATTCTTCCAGGCTGGGAAATAATCCATCAGATTGCCTTTCTAATTGCATTCTTAGCCCCATAACCGCATCTGCATTTTTTAAGGCTGTCTTGAGATCGTATTCAACCTTACAGCCATATACTTCCTGCATATAGCCAGGCATCAGTGTTTTGGGGCCGCATATCGTAACATTAGCTCCCATTTTCTTTAAACCTATCAAATTTGACCGCACCACTCTGCTGTGAGCAACGTCACCAACTATAGTTACTTTCAAACCTTTAAGAGTTCCTGTTCTTTCCCAGATAGAAAACATGTCAAGTAAAGCTTGTGTGGGGTGAGCATGAGGGCCATCGCCCGCATTAAGTACCGGTTTTCCGGTATACTTGTGAACTAACTGCGGGGAACCGGGATAACTGTGCCGGATGATGTAAAGATCAATCCCCATTGCATCGACAGTATAAACCGTGTCCTGTAAACTTTCGCCTTTATGCAGTGATGACACATTTGCTGAAAACCTTACTAAGTCGGCACTAAGCCTATCAGCTGCAAGTTCAAAAGACATTAGCGTTCTGGTACTATTTTCAAAAAAAAGTGTGCAAACAGTTTTGCCTCTCAATATGGGGAGCTTCTTATAATCTCTTTGATTGACCTCTTTCATAACTTTTGTTGCGTCAAGGACTGCTTGTATCTCATCTGCAGACCAATCATCTAAGTCAAAAAGATTCCTACCAATGAAGTTGTGTGAATTTTCCATACCATACCTCCTGATTATTATTTTGGGTTGAATCAACTTCTGTTGTGCTATAAGCACTCTGTATCATAGAAACAGTCGGGGTAGGTACGTGTTAAGGAATGCCGTATGTCATAATTACCTCCTTTATGTCTCACGGGACAGTATTAAAGGACATTTCTTTCCAGCGAGGAAAATTGACACCAGTTATTCGTCAAGAAATAAATAAAAACTTCCTAAAATTTCTACACCATAGTCATACAGGGCAAGCTCCTGGCTTGCCCTGTATGGTCGATATTTGTGGGTTAATCCTATTTCATTATCATTAATCTCTTAGTTTCTTGTCGGTCTAGTGTCCGAACATTTATCAGATAGATACCTGTTCCCACCTTACTGCCGCGTTCATCCCTCATATCCCAGACTAAGGAATTAT
>PWNZ01000207.1 GCA_003564135.1 Candidatus Cloacimonadota bacterium | reverse complement strand
CTACAAGGTTTGAAGGTTCTTATGACGGTCAGCATTACCTGATAGAGAACTTGACTATTGACAGAAATGTGACCCAACAGGGACTGTTTGGCTATATTGACGGAGCAGCGCTACGAAATATCGTTCTTTTAAATGTCGATGTCGTTGGTTCTACTCAGACCGCCGGTCTTGGCGGGTATATCCGTAATAGTACAGTCGAGAATTGCTACATTAGCGGCTCTGTCAGAGGAACATCTAATCTCGGGCTGTTAGCAGGTTATAATTGGTCTTCAAATATCGATAATTGTATTGTAGCAGGTTCTGTAGAAGGTACCACAGCCACAACCAGTATTGGCGGCTTATTCGGGTACGGGTCCGGAAGTCCCCGGATTACAAATTGTTATTCAACTGCTTCCGTCCATGGACAGAATGCCAGAATCGGAGGTCTTATCGGAGCAATCTGGACAGGTGCAGTCGATGGAGTCAGAAACAGCTATGCCATCGGAACTGTTACAGCGGAGGCTGATAATCCTACCGATATCGGAGGTATTATTGGTTTCGTAAACACCGGTACGGTAGTTGACAGTTACTGGAATATCGAGACAACCGGTCAGGAAGAAAGCGCGAACGGCGGTGAAGGATTGACCACTAATCAGATGCTGCGGGAAGGGAGTTATGAAGGCTGGGATTTTGATGAAATCTGGTCAATAATCGAGCAGGAAACCTATCCCTATCTGCAGTGGCAAGTTGGTACCGTCGGATACGGGATTAATATCCCCGGACCTCACAGTCTCAGTGCTGATTTGGGTGATGACGGAGAGAGCATAGACTTAACCTGGCAAATGCCCGGAGATCCCGATTTCTATCGCATCTATCGAGATAACGTTCGTTATGATACCTCTGATGAAACTGCCTACAACGATGATGATGTAGAAGAAGGTTTCTGGTACGAGTATAAAGTGTCTGCGGTATTTGTTGACGATGACGAAGTAGAGATGGAAACGTCTTTCTCCAACGTTGCCAGATTTAGAAGAACACCACAATTCCCAGGTGGTGACGGATCAGAGCAGAATCCCTTCCAGGTTAATTCAGCAGGCCTGCTCAACTTTGTCCGTGAAAACTTGAACGCTCATTACATTCAAACAGCCGATATTGATTTAGGTACAGCTCCCTGGGATCAAGATGAAGGATGGGAGCCTATCGGTGACAGTAATAATCCCTTCGTCGGATCTTTTGATGGAGATGATTATGTAATAAGCGGATTGACTATTAATAGACAAAACGTATCTTACCAAGCTCTATTTGGTTATACTAATACAAACGCGGTACTTAAAAATATCGGATTAATCGATGTTGATATTGTGGGTAGCAGCTATTCAGCAGGATTAATTGGCAGAATTCAAGACTATACGGTAGTTGAAAGATCTTTTGTTACCGGCAGAATAGAAGGTAATAATTATGTCGGCGGCATCACAGGATATATGAGAGGAGATAACCCGACCAGCGGTATATTTGATTGTTACAATGCTGCTATGATAATTAATCGGAGCGCCTTGGCAACAGCTTACGTCGGGGGTATTGTGGGCTACAGACTAAGAGGCCATGTGCAAAGAAATATTGCCTATGGCCCGGTCTTATCGTTCAGTGAAACATCTAACCAAGGTGCTGTCATTGGTCGAAGCGGCGGCGGTGCCGGAGATATTAATAATAACTACTGGAATGAAGAAACAACTGCTCAAGATATTGGTGGTAATAATGTCGGTGCAATGCCCGGCAATACTACTACAGAAATGCTTCAGCAAGAAACATTTGCTGATTTGGATTTTAATGAGCTGTGGAACATTGATGAAGATGGCTCCTATCCCTACTTACAGTGGGAAGGAGATCAACCGAGCGGACACTCAATACCGGCGTACTTGCCGCCTGTTCAGTTAACTACCGCAGGTGGTATAGGTATTGTTGATCTAAGTTGGAACCCTCCTGCATTTGATTTTGGAGTTCCTGAAGGATATAACATATATCGTGATGGCGAATTAGTGAATGTGGATGAACTGATAGAGCAGACCCAATTCCAAGATACAGGACTACCCGACTTCCAGATATTCAGCTACTATATAACGGCCGTTTACATAGAAGATGACCTCGAGATTGAATCATCACCGAGTAATATTTCTCTTGCTCCTACATATCGCTTCGCCGGAGGTGAAGGCACGGAGGACGATCCCTTCGAAATCAGTACAATACAGCAACTTGATGGCGTCAGATATTTGCTGGATGCACATTATCTGCTAACAACAGATTTAAACATTTCAAATCTTAGCTGGCAGCCTATAGGAGATAGCAACAATCGTTTTAGAGGTAATTTCAATGGTGATGAGCATGTCATTTCCGGAATGACCATTACTTCCGGATCCTTTGCCGGACTTTTCGGATATACTGATAATGCTACTTTGGAAAATATCGGACTCGAGAATGTTAATTCCACTAATCTCGGTACGCAAGCCGGATCTTTAATTGGAGCATCAATGAACTCGGTCATAAGGAACTGTTATGTGACCGGCAACGTTTCTACTAATTCAAATTATACCGGTGGCTTTATTGGCTATATATCCAACACTCAAGTGGTTGACTCCTGGTCTGATGTTAACTTCTCGTCATCCAGCGGTCAAGCCGGCGGTTTCATCGGGGTAGTCAGTAATGGTACTCTCCATAACTGTTTCAGTAAAGGTTCGGTTCATACCAGAAGTGCGAACAGGAACGATGTAGGCGGTTTGATCGGAGCTAAATTCAGTGGTAATACATTCAACTCTTATTCAAGAGCTACTGTTACTACTGAAGGTGGTGGTGACAATATAGGTGCTTTCATGGGTCGTAATGCTGGAACGGTAACTCACTGTTATGCAACCGGAAGGATGAACGCCGAAGGAGCTAATAATGTCGGCGGTCTGTTAGGTCAAAATACCGGTGAAGTAACCAACAGTTATTGGGACTTTGAAACTACCGGATTACAAGAATCAGCCGGCGGTGAAGGAAGAAGAACCGAACAGATGGTTTATGAGTATGATCCGAGAAATACCTATATCGACTGGGACTTTGAAGAAATATGGCAGCATGATCCCGTTGGTGAGGTTAATGACGGATATCCGGTTCTGCATCATCAATATGTGCCTCCCGTAGTAGAGGTAGGAACACCTGAAATAACTACAAGAATTGTCGTTAGAGATGGTGGCCAATATGTCAGACTCGAATGGGAAGCTACTGAAAATGCAAACTCTTATTTTGTGTTTGCGTCAGATAATCCCAATATTGATATCAATCAATGGGAACAGGCTACTCACACCGGAGATACCTGGTACGAAGAAGAAATTGATCCGGAAGAAACTGAAAAAATGTTCTATTATGTTATTGCTTCAGGAGAAGATGCACCAGGTGGAAGAGATGACCGTAGAAGAAGAGGTAATGTAAGATAAAACGATTCTGCTTGTAATGTAGCAGTCGCTGATTACAAGAAGAAAGCAGATAACTATAAACAGGGTGCAGCTTACCGGCCGCACCCTGTTTTTTTGTTTAACCCAAATAATGGAGTAGAGTTCCGGAACGCTGAACTGGCTGCGTATCCTCGCCGAGCTCCCTACTCTTCACCATTCATTGTTCATTGTTCATTGTTCACCGTTCACCGTTCACTCTTCACTCTTCACCGTTCACTCTTCACCGTTCACTGTTCACTCTTCACTCTTCACTCTTCACTGTCCATTGTCCACCACCCCTGCATACGCCTCTCCGGAAACCAGTTACTCATTTAAGAGGCCGGCCCCTTACGAGCGGAGATATGTTGAACGAGGAGAGTAAGATATCCTGACCCTGCAAAATCTAATCTAAGAAATCTGTTTACCCTGCTTGTCCTTACAATCATTTTTTCATTTCACCGGCGTGGCAGGCTGTTTAATTTCGGCGAGACGATTACTGATTGACAGAAAAGTCGTTTAATATTTGGTGTTCATAGATAAAGTAAAAGGAAAGACAGAGATGACAAAGAAAGAGTGGTTCAGTCTGGCAATACTGGCAGCAGTGTTGATTTTTGCAGTATATCGCTATCATAACCGGTTATTTACCGAGACGAGGACTAAGGTAATGATGGGAACATTAGTTGAGGTTTCACTGACCTCTTCACAAAGAGGCATTAACACACTGATTGATTCCACTTTCGCAGTGATTGCCGATTATGAAAGCAGGTTGTCATACTATGACGATAATAGTGAGTTATGGTCGATAAATAATGCTGAAACAGACAGCATAGCCATTAGCGAAGACGTCTACAATCTTTTAGTAATAGCAGATCGCTACTATCAAAAAACCTCAGGTAAATATGATGTGACTATATCTCCGCTGGTTGATCTCTGGCATCAGGGAAGGACTACCATGCCGCCGCCAGACTCAATAGCGGCAGCTAAGGCTTTAGTAGGCTTCGACAGGCTTAGATTTTCACCGGATTATCTGATAATGCCGTCTGAGATGAGCATAGATTTCGGAAGTATCGCTAAAGGGTATATCATTGACAGGGCAGCGGAATATGCTTTGTCGCAAGGCGTTAGCTACGGGCACATAAACGCCGGAGGTGATATACGGATATTTGGTGACGCCAGCAGAGCCCAAAGGATCGGTATCCGTCACCCCAGAGAACCAAACAGGATTATTGCCACTCTATTGTTGAGCGATACGGCTGTGGTCACTTCGGGTGATTATGAGCGATACTTCGAGGTTGATGGTGTTAGATATCACCATATAATTAACCCTCTGACCGGATATCCGGTGGACGGAGTGTTCTCAGTGACTGTCATAGCTCCGAATGCTACTGCTGCCGATGTCATATCGACATCATTATTCGTAATGGAACCGGAAGAAGCAATTGATCTGGTAAAGTCTATTCCCGATGCGGAAGCTATTATATATTATCTTGATGATAATGATATTATGTCTCTTCGCACAGAAGGAATCAGGGCATATTTGGATTGACTTCCAAACCTTGAGGAAAAACCAATGAAAGATATTCAAAGCGGCTTTGACCGGAGAAATGAAACAATAGACAAGGTCGGGGTGAAAAACCTGAAATACCCGATAATCCTTCAGGATAGATCAACCGGTATACAAAGTACCGTTGCCGATATTGATTTCTTTGTTGAACTGCCGCATCATCATCGCGGAACACACATGAGCCGTTTCATCGAAGTATTAAACAGCTTCCACCGGGAAGATATAATCGATTATCTGCCCAGGCTGCTGGCTGCAATAAAAGAGAAGCTGTTAGCAGACCGTGCTTTTATCAAACTCCGCTTTCCCTATTTCATATCGAAGCAGGCTCCGGTTACATCTATCGAGTCCTTGATGTCGTATAACTGCTTTTTTGAAGCGTCGCTGACGGATGAGTACCAGCTAACAATAGGAGCAGATGTACCTGTAAATACAACTTGCCCTTGCTCTAAGGAGTTGAGTGATTATGGAGCTCATAATCAGAGATCAATTGTTTCGATAGCTGTAACTTACCAGGATTTTGTTTGGTTAGAGGATATCATTGAGTATGCAGAACGGGTCTCCAGCTCTCAGCTTTATTCACTGCTGAAAAGGCCTGATGAAAAATATGTCACGGAACGTGCTTATGAGCATCCAAAATTCGTTGAAGATATTGTAAGAGACCTGTCTATTCTGTTGAAAAAAGATGACCGGATCACCACATTTAAGGTGTCCTCAGAGAATATGGAGTCCATTCATAATCACAACGCTTATGCCTCAATCGAGTGGCAAAGATAAATCAACAATAATGCCGGTTGCAAATCGACCTCGTTTACAAACATTGATTTTGCCGGCACATACAAATCTATAAAGTGAACAAAACTTAATGACAATAGAACAAAAGATAATAGACAACATAACATCCAAAACGTTAGCCAATGGCTTAAAAGTCATAATAGCACCAAACTCATCCCACCCTGTAGTATCATTACAGCTTTATGTAAGGATAGGCTCATGCTGGGAGCAGCCTTCAGAAAACGGATATTCACACTTTTTGGAGCATCTGGTTTTCAAATCTACCCGCAAATATCCTGATAATCAACTTACGGATCGGGCCATGTTTTTGGGCAGTAACCTCAACGCATATACTGAGTTTGATTCAACTTGCTTCTATCTAACCTTATCCTCAATGTACCTTGAAGAAGGTCTGGAGCTTCTTTCGCAATTAGCCTATAATGCTAACTTTTCGATGAACGACTTCCGGTATGAGAAAAAGGTTGTTCTCGAAGAGATAGCTTATTATGAGAACGATCCCGAAGATTCTTTTCTGGAAGCATTGCCAGGCTATTATTTTGCAGAAAGCCCTTTCGAAAAACCGATTTTAGGATCTATAAAGTCAATTGAGGCTGCCAAATATGAGAAACTGCAAAGGTTTTATAAACACAATTACACTCCGGCAAACTCTTTTTTAGTAGTCTCAGGGATGTTTGAACCTGATACTCTAGTCCAGAGAGCAGAAAAGTATTTTGGAGAATGGTCTTATCCCGCAGATAACGATCTGGTGTCTAATGAGCAATACCAACCTCAAAGATACAAACAACAGACTATATACCCTAACAAACCGGTGACCAAAATAGTCAATAGGGACATATCCAAACCACTGGTAGCCTTCGTTGTCCCCGAGTTGTCGAACACCGATCCCCGTTCTCATACCTTGGATATCATATCACGCATCTTTGCTAACGGAAAAAAATCGCGCTTATACCGGCGTCTTTTTATTGAAGAAAAATTAGTCGATCAGATCAAAGTTTAGTCTTTTAGCGGTATTAATGATGGACTGTCGATTATAATTGCCAATCCTAAGAGTGAAAAAGCTGTACAGCCGGTATTAGATGTCTTTGTCGAGGAATTCAAGCGGCTGGACAACATTGTGCAAACAGAAATTGACGAAGCTAAAACCGATATGATATATGCTCATCGATATTCAATTGAGTATGCGAAAAGTATTGGGTTCAATTTAGGCTTTGAAGAAATTTTAGACGATTACCGGAATTTTTATAATTATGTCGATACTGTTGAGAAGGTCTCGAAAAAGGAGATTGTCGAGATGGTTGACAGTACCTATAAAGCTGATAATTTAGGGATATTCGTATTAACACCCGAAGCAATGAAAAAAACTATCGAGCCTGCTGTTAATAACTCTTTAACGAATGTAAAATCAAGACCTAAACTTACACCAAGCAATGATCGACCTAATGAAACCGGAGATGACTATTTTGAAACTCATCTCGATAGCGGTGTTAGTTTATCAGTAAAAAGAGTTTTCGGGAAACCTACTATAGGCATCACCGCTGCTTATCCGGTATCTCAGCTAAATGAACGTACAGATAATAGAGGGATCAATTATCTGACATCGATATTGCTTTTGTACGGTAACGATAAAATGTCCTACAATCAATTATTAGATTACTGCTCCCGCTTAGGAATTCAGATTAGCGTTTCAGCAGCTGACGAACTGTCATTTATTAAGATCAAATGCTTTAATGAATCATTAAGCATGGCCTTGCAGCTGCTCGCAGATGTTACCACAACACCTCTATTTCCTGCAGAGCATTTTTTGAACATACAACAGACAATCATCTCTAATCTCGAAAGAATGAAAGATTTTCCCAGCCAATACGCTACTTATTTGTGGAAAAAACAACTTCTCGGACCAACCAGCAATATTTTGGAAAGAGAAGGAACTAAGAGTACTGTTAGAAAGCTAACCCGCAAAAAAGTTGTAAACTGGTATTATGATTACTATAAGCTGTCCGAAATGAAGCTGTCGATAGTAGGTGATGTTAATTTCGACGAAGTTACCAGACTTTCTCAAAAATATTTCTCTTCCCGAGTAGCGAACGTATTTGATAGTTTGCAAAAAGCTGAAGTCATTATCCAGCCGGGTAAAAAATTCAGAAGAAGTACCAGCCCCACCAATAACGGAGCTATTGTGCATCTAGGAGGTATGAGTTGTCCTGCAAAAGAGATAACAAAAGCTACCGCAATGAATTTGCTGAGCCAGATTATGGGAGGGGATATCACTTCTCGCCTCTATTTAGAACTGCGTGAAAAAAGGGGTTTAGCTTATAATGCTGGATTTGGGCTTAATCAGTTGCAGTGCTTAGGCTACTTTGCCGCTTATGCGATAATTGACAAAAAAAACGGGATGAAAACAATTGAACTGGTAAAAAAATGTTTTCAACAGTTGATAAAGCAAGGCATAACCACTCAGGAATTTGAAACAGCTAAAAACAGTATTCGAGGGCAACGACTAAGGGCTGAAGAAAGTGTATTGGCTCAGGCTAATGCCATAGCCTCTTTGAAAAGTCTCGGTTATGGTTATGACTTTTACTTACAAAGAGAGAAACGGCTGAATGAGATTAAACTTGACGATATTATCGGCGTTGCTGCTGAGTACCTGAAACCGGATAATTTATATATTCATCTTTATGAGTAGAGATTCAGACGAGCAACAAAAAAATAATGATCAACGAGCAGGAGTTCTTATGATTGCTAATAACAAACCTATTAGTATCGGAATAGATATAGGTTCAAGGTTTACCAAGATCGTTTTTTGGGACTATGAAAAATGCCAGGTTGTCAGCTCAGGTGTCGCAGAGTCGGGCATTGATCCTATCAAGACGGTGAAAGAGCTAAGGGTAGAGGCTTATGAAGGTGATGCTTCTTCTTTTGCGGTCTGTTCGACCGGTTATGGACGTAAGCTGTTAGAGACCAAATATGTGTCGGAGATTAGCTGCCATGCCAAGGCTATCGCTCATCTGATACCTGATGCAAGTACCGTAGTAGATATCGGCGGGCAGGACTCTAAGGTTATCATCTTAGGTGATTCCGGTAAGGTGGTAGATTTCGTAATGAATGATAAATGCGCCGCCGGAACCGGAAGCTTCTTTGAAAGTATAGCTCGTCTATGTAACTTTACTGTCAGCGAGATAGCGGAGATGGCTTTAAAATCTCAGAAAGAACTCAATATGTCCAGCACTTGCGTGGTCTTTGCCGAGTCGGAAATAATTTCCATGATTAACAATCAAGAACGGATTGAGGACATCCTGATGGCGGTTCATAAAACTGTTGCTCACCGTGTCAAGAGTATGCTGCCTGTTCAGTTTTTGTCTTCTGAAAAGAAATTTGTATTAACCGGAGGTGTTGCCAAAAATAAGGCAATGGTGCAAACTCTAGAAAGGGAAATAGCTAAAAAGATAACCGTTCCTCCCAACCCATCGATTACCGGAGCAATGGGTGCAGCTATTTATGCCGGCTGGGATAGACAAAAAAAGAGAGCAGAACATAAATCCTACTCTCTTTAAGATATAGTTGAGTCCTGTTATTTCAGCAGGATCATCTTTTTGGTTTTAGTATAGCTGTTTTGTGTTTGGCTTCTGCCGGTCATTCTGTAGAAATAGACACCACTTGCGGCGTCTCTACCATTAGCATCATTACCTTTCCACTTAACTTGATGATTACCCGTTGCAAATTCATCTGTAACTAATGTCACAACTTTATTGCCAGCAATATCAAAGACCTCTATTTCAACTGTCATCGGTTCGGCTAAAGTGAAATTAATAACTGTTTCCGGATTAAACGGGTTAGGGTAGTTGCCTTGCAGCTCCGTAACTGTTACCGGCTTAGATACGTCTTCGACGTCTGTCGTTCCGGTAGTGAATTCCCAGGTAACCACATCTTGAGCATCATTCATATCATTAAGTAATTGAGATGGTTCTTGGGTGGTAGGAACAACTCTCCAAAAGTATGTAGTTTCCGCATCCAATGGTGCCGGCACGACCTCTTCTGAAGAGTAATGTATTT
>PWNZ01000137.1 GCA_003564135.1 Candidatus Cloacimonadota bacterium | reverse complement strand
AGTGATTGCGGGATAGTCGGCAGCACACTATGCATCCCTTCACTGATCTTTATGGTTGCTTGCTCAAGTTCAGCCAACTTTTCATCTAATTGTTCATATCCTTGTGACATATCAGCCTCCTTATCATTATATAGCCATTTCTTGTAATCATATCACCGGAATCCTCGTTTCAGCGAAACAGATTTTTCCGGCATCATTAACTTTTCTCTCTCTTATTCCGTAGTCGCATTGATGTTACTACGGGATAAGAGGGTGGTAACTCATCAATCCGGTTTTTACCTGAGATATTCTTCCCTACACTCTATTTTAGTGCATGAAAGACCCCTAATATGTCAATAACTATTTATTCTGCTAGTTATACACCGTGATCAACTGCATTCAATATACCATCTCCTATTATCTGTTTTCGCCAGCGGCTCCGAGATATTCTTCCCTGAGCATACATTATAAATATTAAATATTAAATTATATCTCTCCTCCGATCAGCTTATACTGTCGAGTTAACATAATTCTCAGTAAAAGGATGTCTCGCTTTTTTTGTGACAATATTGTTATTCGAAGCTGCTAACTATCGAAACTCATTTTTACTGTTGACAAAATATGCTCAATTGTTTTACGTCAATATTCGTATTTATTAGTAACTATTTTATCATGAGGGAAGGAATGACAAGCAAAGAAGCTAAGGCTCGTATAAAGATAAACAGACTACTCGAAGAGGCCGGATGGCGGTTCTTTGATCAGAAAGAGAGCAGAGCTAACATTCAGTTGGAAATGAACGTTAAAGTTTCCAAAACAGATCTCGACAGACTCGGTGAAGATTTTGAGAATAGCCGCCGGGGTTTTGTCGACTATCTTTTATTAGACAATAAACGATTCCCCCTAATCGTTCTGGAAGCAAAAAGAGAAAACAAAGACCCCTTAGACGGTAAAGAACAGGCAAGACGTTATGCCAGGAACTTGGGGGTCCGCTTCATCATCCTTTCTAACGGGAATATCCACTATTTCTGGGACTTGAAAAAAGGGAATCCCCATGTAATTACCCGTTTCCCCACACCCGAATCAATAAACCGGCTCCAAAAAAAGAAACCCAATCCTCACCGCCTTATAAACGAGAAAGTTACCGCTGAATATATCCTGCACAGTCAAAATCCCAATTATGAGTCCGACCCCGAATGGCTTGATCCTGCTAAGCGTGATGATTATCTCAAGGATAATAATTATCGTCTGCTTAGAGACTACCAACTTCAGGCTATTTATAGCGTACAGCAGGCAGTAGCTGAAGGTAACGACCGTTTCTTGTTTGAAATGGCAACGGGTACAGGTAAAACATGGGTAGCTGCCGCTATTATCAGGCTCTTTCTCCGTACCGGGAACGCTATCAGGGCACTCTTCTTAGTTGATAGAATCGAACTGGAGAATCAGGCCGAAACAGCCTTCAAAGATTATCTGAAAAAGGATTATCCTCTAGTCATCTATAAGAACAACCGTGACGACTGGCATAAGGCAAAGATTGTCATCTCCACCGTCCAGAGCCTGACTGATAAATACCGGCAAATATTTTCACCCACCGATTTCGACCTTATTATCTCAGATGAAGCGCATCGCAGCATTAACGGTAATGCCCGGGCTATCTTCGAATATTTCGGCGGCTATAAATTAGGTCTGACGGCTACTCCCAAGAACTATCTGAAGAATCTTGATGTGGAGTCGGTGAGAGAATTAGACCCCCGTGCTTACGAAAAAAGGCTCTTATTGGATACTTATAAAACCTTTGGTTGTGCCGACTCGGAACCTACCTTCCAATATACTCTCAATGACGGGGTCAAAGAGGGCTATCTGCTCAGCCCTTACGTTATTGATGCGAGAACGGAGGTTACGACGCAACTGCTATCCGATGAAGGGTATGCGGTTTTAGTGCCCGATGATGACGGCAATCTCAATGAGATTATTTATACTCAGCAGCATTTCGAGAAGAAATTTTTCTCCCATCCGACCAATCTCGTCTTCTGTGATACTTTCCTCAAACACGCCTACCGTGACCCGGTAAGCATGGAAATCGGTAAGACCATCATATTCTGCGTCAGTCAGGATCACGCTGCCAAAATCACCAGGATTCTCAATGAACTTGCCGAAAGATATTTTCCGGGCAGATATCAATCCGATTTTGCGATGCAGGTTACTTCCCGTATTCAGGAAGCTCAGCAGATGTCCAAGAACTTTCAGAATTACAATCTGGGCGGCTATACTAAGTTTCTTGCAGGATATAAAAGCTCACGGGTCAGGGTTTGTGTTACGGTGGGGATGATGACTACCGGATATGATTGCACCGATATAATGAATATTGTGCTGCTGCGACCTATCTTTTCACCTTCCGATTTTATCCAAATAAAGGGGAGAGGGACGCGCAGGCATTTCTTTAAGCTGAAATCAAGAGAGAGGGGAGAGGAGAGGGTGATCGGCAAAAATAAAGAAGCGTTCAAACTGTTCGATTTCTTTGCCAACTGTGAGTATTTTGAAGAAAAATTCGATTATGATGAGGTCTTACAACTGCCGAAAGAACCTTCATTAAATCCTGTTCCACCTCCCGGGCCACCCCCGGTATATGACCCCGAATATGAATACAAAGACCTCGATTATGTCAAAGAAATGCAGCAGAAGCAGATAGGAGCAGAGGGCATGAAAGTCGACAGGAAAATGTTCGAAAAATTTGCCGAACAGGTCAAAGAAGACCCATATATAAAAGAAAAAATGGACCAGGAAGACTTCGATTCAGCCCAAGAATATATTGCCGAACACATTTTCAATAAACCGGAAGACTATTTTGACCTCGAAAAGCTGCGTAAAGACCTCGATATCGACTGGAGAATGCCTTTCCGCCAAATATTGGAGTACATCTTCGGACATATAGATAAGATTAAAGGGAAACATGAAGTCTTAGACGATGAATTTGATAAGTTTATCTCT
The DNA here is from genome assembly GCA_003564135.1 of Candidatus Cloacimonadota bacterium. GTDB lineage: Bacteria > Cloacimonadota > Cloacimonadia > Cloacimonadales > PWNZ01 > PWNZ01. The sequence goes on along the minus strand of PWNZ01000137.1, from coordinate 6,928 downwards.
ATCCATAACCCCGAAAGTAAATACGTGCAAACAGCCAAACGATTCTTTAAAGCCTATATAACCGATGAACATATCCGCTCTGTCGTAAACAGCAAAGAATATGCAAAATTAGCCACCAATCCGGTTCTGACGATGCAGGACATCAGAGAACTGAACGGCTGGCGGGAAGTTATCCCCCAATACGTCAAAGACTATGTGCCCCTCAATAACTTTATGCAATGATTATTATCTGTGTTTATCCGTTTCATCCGTCAAATCCGTGTTGCTATTATCTTTCGGTGTTTTCGGAGTGTTTCGGTGGCTTATTAATTGAAACAAGAGGTTAAATGTTAGATTCAACAACCAAACGCAAAATCGACACCGCCCGCGACATCCTCGTCGGCAAAGTACCCGACCCTAAATCGCAGATAGAGCAGATAACCCTCGCGCTTATCTACAAATTTATGAACGATACCGACAAACTATCAACCGATATTGGCGGCAAAGCCTCCTATTTCGTTGGTGATTATGAACGCTTTTCCTGGGACAATATCATCGACCCCCGCCTCACCGGCCAGGAAAGGATGAACCTTTATACCGAAGGTCTGGAGCGAATGGGGCGCAACCCGCATCTCCCCGAACTGTTCCGCAATGTCTTCAAGAACGCCTTTCTCCCCTTTCGCAATCCGGAGACTCTCAATCTGTTTTTAGAAGAGATCGACGGTTTTCAATACGATCATTCCGAACGGTTAGGTGATGCCTATGAATATCTGCTTTCTATTATGAGTTCGCAGGGCGATGCGGGACAGTTCCGTACCCCCAGACATATCATAGATTTTATTGTGCAGGTAGTTGACCCGCATAAAAGAGACACGATTCTCGACCCTGCCTGCGGTACTGCCGGATTTCTCATTTCGGCAATCAAGCACATTATCGAAAACAATACCAAGGATATTAAGGGCGATTTGCTCAGCAATGAACAGAGAAGAAGACTGTACGACAATGTCGTCGGTTATGATATCTCTCCCGATATGAGACGGCTCAGTCTCGTCAATATGTTTCTGCATCAGATAAATGAACCGCATATCTATGAATACGATACGTTAAGTTCGCAGGGCAGATGGGACGATGACTTTTCCTGCATTCTGGCAAATCCTCCCTTTATGTCGCCTAAAGGGGGTATTAAACCTCACGAACGGTTCGGCATCAAATCCAGCCGTTCGGAAGTCCTCTTTGTTGATTATATTATGGAGCATCTGACCATAGACGGCAAGGCGGGTGTCATTGTACCGGAGGGAGTTATCTTTCAAAGTCAGAAGGCGTTTCAAAACTTGCGTAAAAAAATGGTTGAAGACTGCTTTCTGTGGGCGGTGGTATCGTTACCTTCAGGTGTATTCAATCCTTATTCGGGGGTAAAGACCTCTATCCTTTTCTTTGACAGGCAAATCGCCAAAAGTACCGATAAAGTCCTCTTCGTTAAAATAGATGCCGACGGTTACGGTTTAGGTGCTCAAAGAAAGCCAACCGAGATGAACGACCTTCCCGAAGCATACAACAACCTGCTCCACTTCAAAAAGCACTATCAGGAACTACCACCGGAAGAAAGAACTAAACAAACAGGCAGCATCCATCTTGCCCACACGGCAACTAAACCGGACATCAAAGCCCAGGACTACGTCCTCAGTGCCAACCGCTACCTCATCCCCGAAATCAGGACAGGTAAGTGGCAAAGAGTGAAGTTGGGGGAGGTGTGTGAGATAGGTGCAGGTAATTCCGCTCCTCAGGATGCATCTCAATTTTTAGATGGAAAATATCCTTTTTTCAGAACATCCGATGTTGGTAAGCTCCACCTTACAGATAATTTGAAAACCTCATCAGATTATTTAAATGATGATGGGATTAGAGGGATGAGACTTTCCCCACAAGGAACTATTCTGTTTCCCAAAAGCGGTGCATCTACCTTCTTGAATCATAGGGCATTACTTGGCATTGACGGTTATGTTTCAAGTCATCTCGCTACAATATATCCAGATTCAAGAAAAGCTCTCTCTAAGTTTATATACCACATCTTGGTTTACTTTGATGCTAAGAAAATTACACCTGATCAAAGCTATCCTTCACTAAAAATATCAGATATATCAAATATTCCTATCCCCCTTCCGCCTCTTGATGTACAGAAAGAGATTGTTGCTGAAATCGAGAGCTACCAAAAAATTATAGATGGAGCAAAACAAATCATCGCCAACTGGAAATCCAAGATAGACATTGACCCCGACTGGCAAATCGTAAAGTTAGGGGATATAACCGACTTAATCACGAAGGGAGCTACTCCCACTTCTTATGGGCATCAGTTCGAAAGTTCAGGAGTTAACTTTGTGAAGGTTGAGACTATTTCGGAGAATAGTAACATAAACAACGATAAACTGTCATACATATCTTTAGATTGCCACACACAATTCAGAAGAAGTCAGTTAATGGCTGATGACATCTTGTTCTCAATTGCAGGTACCATGGGTATATCGGCTATTGTTCCGGTAAATATTTTGCCGGCAAATACCAATCAAGCTCTTGCGATTATAAGATTAAAGGAAAATGTCAATCCCCAGTTCGTTCTTTACTGTTTAAGATCAATCGTTGTAATGAATGGTATTGAGGGATTAAAGACCGGTGTTGCTCAATACAATTTATCACTCATACAAGTATCAGAGATAACCATCCCCCTTCCACCCCTTCCTATCCAACAACAAATCGTTTCCCGCATCGAAGAAGAACAGTCCCACATAGAAAGCTGCAAAAAGCTCATCGAAATATACCAATCCAAAATCCAAGACCGCATCAACAAAGTCTGGGAGGAATGATGGAACTCAAAACATTATTGAGTGATAACGAAAAAAAATACTAATAGGGGGTTCTTATGTTTCTAAGGACTTTAAAGATTTCCAATTTCAGAAAGTATGGTGTCGGTGAAGACGATAAGCCAGGACTCATAGTTCAATTCAAAAAAGGGTTAAATGTCTTAATAGGTGAGAATGAGTCCGGAAAATCCACAATTGTTGATGCAATTCGTTTTGTTTTACAAACTCAGAGTATGGATTATTCACGTTTGAATGAGATTGATTTTCACTGCACTCAAAGCCCTGAGGGTGAGTTGATTCGTACTAATTGGTTACGCATTGAGTGTGAATTTGAAAGATTTAGTCACTCAGAAGCCGGTAATTTTCTTGAATGGATTGGTTTTAAAACTATTGGTGATAGAGACGAATATGTTCTTAGAGTATGGCTTATTGCAGAAAGAAAAGATAATAGAATTATTAGTGAGATAAGAGCCGGACTTGATGATGTTGGTTCTCAACTTGATGGTAAAGCACGAGATTTGTTAAGAGTGACATACTTAAAGCCATTGAGAGATGCAGAGATGGAAATGTCTTCCGGACGCAGATCAAGATTTGCTCAATTACTTAGAAGTCATGATTTATTTAAAGATGCCATCGCCTTTGACAAATCTCATCCGATAAAAGATATCGTAGCTCAAGCAGATCAAAGAATAGGGAAGTACTTTGGAAAAGATTACCCTGATGATTACGTGAACAAGATAAGAGCACTTATCAAATCAATCAAGCTAACTGATCATCAATTGGAAAACTCAAAAGAAATTGTTGAATTTCTGGAGACACAAATTGAATTTTTAGAATGTGCTGATGGCTTTCAAATAGTAAATGACATTAGGGATAAAATCGAGAAATTTACGGTTTCCGGGGCACAAAACAATCCATTTGTAAGCCTTGCTGGTGTTGAGCTATGGGCGATACTGCAAAGATTGACATTGAACATTGATAACAATCAACCGAGTTTAGGTCTAATGAACTTATTATATATAGCAGCAGAGCTTCTTTTACTGAAAAGAAGCGGGTACAACGGCTTAAGGTTGACTATTATTGAAGAACTTGAAGCACATCTTCATCCTCACTATCAACTCAATGTATTGAAATCTTTGTCAGAAAAGCCATCGGAAACAGAAAATTCGTCAGATACAGTTGAACAATCAGAATTTGGCCAAATTATACTTACAACTCATAGTGTGATACTTGGTTCGAGTATTCCACTGAAGAATATGATTATCTGCAAAGGAAATAATGTGTTTCCCATGGGGCGGGAGTACACAAAACTTGAAGATGATGACGAAGCATTTCTTGAAAGATTCCTGGATGCTACAAAAGCTAATCTGTTCTTTGCTCGAGGAGTTATTATTGTGGAAGGTGATGCGGAAAATCTCTTGATACCCGCATTAGCCGAAGCAATTGACCTTCCTTTGCATAAGTATGGTGTTTCTATTGTCAAAGTTGGAAGTAGGGCATGGGAAAGGTATGTGTGTATATTTGAGAGAAAAGATGACCTTGACCTCGACGTTAAAGTATCTGTAGTAGCTGATGGAGATATACCTATAGGAGAATACTTTAAAGATTATCCTCCCAAGGTATACACTAATGATGATAAAAGAATTATTGAAACATCCAGAGTAAAGTTTCGAGAAAAGCTGAAAGAATTCGATATTACATTGGATGATAGCACAAGAAAAAAACCGCTTGATGAAGAATGGATACCAGACTATATTGAGTTGATAAAATCAAGAGAATCACAGTATCAACAACCTTCTAATAGTGGCATAATATTCTTCTTTAATGACTGGACTTTAGAGTATAACATAGCACAGAGCTTTCTTAAAGAACACTTTCTTGATTCATTAACAGAGGCAAAGAAACTATTAGGTTATAGTGTATCTATTCCATCAAACGCTGATAAACCTTATGAGTTAATGAAACCGCTCTTAAAGGGTCTATCTAAAGCAGTTACCGCCCAGTTTCTCGCAAAAAAGATAATTGAAAAGAAAGAGAGTCTTAAAAATGAAATCACCAATGATGACTACTTGAAATACCTGATTGCAGCAATCAAACACGCTTGCAGTTAAAATGAGGTTAGTCAATGAGTTTAATCTCTAAAGAGGAAATAAGACCACTTATACCGGAAGCGGAAAAGTTGCTTCTAAAACCAGGCCAAAGTTTCGACCCGAAAACTGTTGAGTTTATTGAATGTCTTGATACAAAGGATGTGGTTGCTTGCCCCGGTAGCGGTAAAACGACATCTCTGTTAGCAAAGCTCTATATCCTATCAAAGTTTATGCCTTTCCCCAATAATCAAGGAATTTGCGTCCTTACCCATACAAATGTTGCTATAAATGAGATAAAGAGCAAGCTTGGTAATGCAGCTTCAATATTGCTATCCTATCCCAATTATGTGGGAACGATACAAGGTTTTGTTGACAAGTTTTTAGCAACTCCATTCTATACTAAATATTGGAAATTTAGACCACAATCATTTAATGATGATCATGTTTACCAAAAAGTGTTTAGCTTGCTTAGCAGAGGCACAAAAATATGGTTGGACAATCAGCATGGAAGTATCATAGCTAATTTACGTTTATATAACTGTTTCAGTTTGCGGTTAGGGATTAACAGTAAAGCTGAAGATTTTCCGATCAAGAATAAGCAGACTCCAACATACAAAAATCTTCTCAAAGCAAAGAAAACTACTATCAATGCAGGCTTTCTAACTTATGATGAAGCTTTTTGGTTAGGGAAAATGTATATAGATAAATTGCCTTCATATAAAGAAGACATCTCACTAAGGTTCCCCATTGTGTTTATTGATGAGATGCAAGATACATATATGAATCAAATTGACCTAATAGATGAAATTTTCAATGATCAAGTTATTGTTCAAAGAATTGGCGATCCTAATCAAGCCATCTACTCTTCATCCGTTCATGAGGGATGTGATTGGGAATCTAATCATGATTTTCCTAGATTAGCCAATTCTAAACGTTTTACAAAGCAAATTGCTAAAGTCATAAAGCATATATGCGTTAACCCTGAACCAGATCTAACTGGAAATAATTACCCAGAAAATCAACTTCTAAAACCAGTAATGATATTGTATGATGATACTACTATTAAGTTAGTTGTTAGAAGATACTCCGAACTAATTTCAGAGAGAAAACATCTCTGGCAGGATGAAGTGAATAATCCGGTTTACTGGGCAGTTGGTTGGACACATGATAATGATGAAATAACTGCTGATGGTAGAGAAAAAACATCAACAAAATCTTATTGGGACGGGTATAATGATCCTCGGAGATGTTCTAAAAGCGTATACGACTCTTTGTTGAACTACTTAGTTAAACCCAATAAACATGATAAACTGGGAAGAGCAAAACCCATATCCGATACTCTTTTCTCACTTTTTATACGTGTTTTGGATATTGCTCAGGTTATCCATCTTGAAAGCAAAAGAAGGTTCACGAAGAATTCATTAAAGAAATATCTTGAGGACACTGACGAGATGTTCTATCTTAAATGGTTAGAACAACTAGCTAAGTGGACTTTAAAGATAAAGAACCATAAATGCAGTAATCTCGAATGCACAAATAGGGATATTGTCTATCCAGCTTGTATTGTAGAAGAGATAAAGGACTATATCATCTCTGAATGGTCGGTTTTTTTTGAAACCCCCTCCGATGTATTGAATGATTTCCTTAACAAACAATTAGAAGAGATCGATCCAATCACAATAATCGACAATGTTTATAAAAACAATAGCATCGATGTCAATGTTGGAACAGTACATTCTGTTAAAGGACAAACACATACAGCCACACTTTTTCTCGAGTGCTTTAGCTATGGTTTCAACGGGAACCAACTAAAGGAATTCTTCTTGAAAAACAATGAAGACAACTCGAATTCTGGAATGCGAAAAATCAATGCATTAAAGATATCGTATGTTGCAATGAGCAGGCCTACTCACTTCTTATGTGTTGCATTCCACAAAGACCGCTTCACTGGCGATGAAGTGGCTATCCTTGAAGAAAAAGGATGGGTTATAGATAGAACTTATT
>PWNZ01000168.1 GCA_003564135.1 Candidatus Cloacimonadota bacterium | reverse complement strand
GAGAGAATTCGCTATAGAAGGTAGTTTGGTGGCAATTTATTGAGAAAAAGTGGGCGATATTGTTTATTTAGGGTTCGTCTTCAGAATTGACAGGATAAACTGATGATTGTGGATGCTATTCAGAATCGTCAGTTTTCATATTTCGACCGGCACGAAAGCCGGTTTTTCTACATTAAACCTTCCCCAAATAATTATCGTTTCTCAACTAAAATCAAGAATGCTGCCTAATTATGGCTCTCTTTTCTGAACGGTCTCAGAAGGTGACTCGGTCTGACGGAAAAAAAGATATTGACTTATCAAGCTTGGAAATAACTATGTGGATAACTGAAGCTAATTGATACTTTTCTAACGTGATATGGAGGCGTAGAGTATTATGAGAAAGATATTATTATCACTAACTGTTATCTTAATTGTAGCCAATCTTTACTCAATTAAGAGGATGGTTGTCCGCATAGATAACCCCGCATCGGAAATAGTGGCGAGTTTATTAGATCAAGGTTACGACATCGCTTCGTATCGTCCTGGCGAATACCTCGATGTTGTTGTTACTGACGCCGAGAAAGAGGTGTTGATAAATACCGGTCTGCAGATCGAGATAACCCAAACCGAACAAAGACTAATCAATAACCTGCAAACTCAAGCTTTAACAATCGAAGGTTACCGTACCTATGATGATGTTGCGCTTCAGCTACATCAAATTGCTGACGAATATCCTGAAATTACCAGATTGCATAATTTGGCCGACAGCTGGGGCAAGAAATATACTGATGATGGGAATGATTACTATGAAGACTTTTATTTCGATATATGGGCGTTAAAATTAACATCAGTACCCGACTCGCTGCAAGATAAGCCGGCCGTTTATTATGTAGGCGGGCACCATGCCCGAGAGCCGTTGAGTGTGGAAGTTACCTTGGATTTTCTGGCAATGCTGTTAGACGGATACGGGGTAGATGAAGAGATAACCTATTTAGTTGATAACACTGAAATATGGTTTGTCCCGTTAATCAACCCTGACGGTCATAAAATAGTATTAGACAGGACAGATGTCTGGTGGCGCAAGAATATCCGAGATAACAACCGGGACGGCAGGTTCAATACCGCTAATCATCAAGGTCGAGGCTTAGACGGTGTCGATCTTAATCGTAATTACGGCTTTGAATGGCAGTTTAATCCGGATTTTAATTCGGTTGTATATACAGGTCCTGCTCCCGGATCAGAACCTGAAGTAGCAGCTTTTAAAAATCTTTTAGCTGATAGAGTTTTTGTGGCCGGCATATCTTATCACACCTACAGTGAGTTGGTTCTCTACCCATACGGATATTCCAACGATTCGGTAGCTCCCGATCATGAAGCACTTAGAGATTTAGCTGTAAGGATGGCGGAAGTAACGCCATCCGTCGATGGTCAGGGGCACTATGATCCTATGCAGATAATTGAACTATATGCGGCAAGAGGAACTACAGATGATTATGCCTACGGGAAACATGGTATTTTTGCCTTTACTTTCGAGTTAGCTACAGAGTTTATTCCCCCTCCGGAGCAAGTAAAACAGATCTCAAGTGATAACATGGAAGCAGCTATGATTTTACTGCGGAGTGCACATAACTCTTTAGTCACCGGCATTGTCGAAGATTCTCATACAGGTGAACCTATCCGAGCAGAAATCTTTATCCAGGGTATTGACGATCAGGGCTCGTTCCGTGAACCTTACATGTCCAATGAAGAGTTTGGGAGATATTATCGCCTCTTAAAACCGGGAAACTACAGGATGAATGTTTCGGCGCCAGAGTATCACGATTCAGAAACGATAGCCGTGTCTATAAATGAAAACGGGAAAACAGAGATATTTGTAAAATTAGAGCCAAAGCAATTCGGCGGCATAGCAGGCAAGATAAATAATGCTCAAACCATGAAGCCGCTGACAAGTGCTAAGATTGAGGTAATTGATTCAAATATACCACCTGCTTATACTGATGAATCAGGCACTTTTTTGTTGGATAGTATCCTTTATGGTGAAGTAACGTTAAGGATTACTAAGCAGAATTACGGTTCCATAGAAAAGGATGTCAAGATCGAGAGGCCATTAAAACAGTTCGACTTTGCTATGTATCCACCTTATATGACTGACGATTTCGAATCCTTAGACAATTGGGAGGTTAACGGTTTTTGGCAGCTGAGCACGTATTTTTCATATATTGGAGATAATTCACTCGCTGCACTACCGGAAACTACTTTTGGTACGGATCCCGGCGGCTATGCTCAGCATAAGAAACCACTTGACTTAACAGGTATTTACAATGCTTCCGTCACTTTTATGAGTCAGTATCACATTATAGCAGAAGGAGAATATGCGTCGTTTCAGGTTAGACGAGCTTCTGAAGATCCTGAACATGATTGGCAAGAGTTGGCCGATTTCAGCGGCTCTTCTACCTGGCATGGGAACGACATTATTTTGACTGATTTTCTCGACGACAAGATTTATGTTCGCTTTGTCTATCATCTAGCAGAGGAAGCGGAGATCAATAGTTTAGGACTGTACATAGACGATTTCAAGTTCTATAAATCGGGTGATATCTTTACGCAGGCAGAAGAGCATACCCGGCCCTCTCAAAGGTATTTAAGCCAGAATACCCCCAACCCCTTTAATGCGGAAACCACTATCAGCTTTCACCTTGATGCAGATAAGCATATAAGCTTGGAAGTATTCAATGTTAAAGGCCGGAAAGTGACAACTTTAGCCGAAAACGAATACCCCGCCGGCAATCATAGTATCCTCTGGAACGGAATGAATACCGGCGGCAAACCGGTAGGCAGCGGTCTCTATTTCTATAGATTATCGTTTGACAATCACTCGGAAACACGCCAGATGATCCTGCTCAAGTAAAACGGAGACAATTAACAAGAATAAAACCAATACATGAAAGACTTTCAACTCGTATCCAATTACCAGCCCAAAGGTGACCAGCCGCATGCTATTGCAGAATTGGTTGATATTATTAATCAAGGTACTCAACACCAGGTCTTATTAGGCGTTACCGGTTCTGGCAAGACGTTCACTATGGCTAATGTCATAGCTCAAGTAGAGAAACCGACTTTGATTATATCGCATAATAAAACCCTGGCAGCTCAGCTTTACGGTGAATTTAAACAACTGTTCCCTTACAATGCCGTTGAGTTCTTTATAAGTTACTATGACTACTATCAGCCTGAAGCTTATATCCCGACCAAAGACCTCTATATTGAAAAAGACTCCGACATTAATCAACAAATTGATAAGCTGAGGCTGAGAGCAACTATGTCTCTTATGGAGAGACAGGATGCTATCATCGTTGCCAGTGTCTCTTGTATCTACGGATTAGGTATTCCTCATGACTATAAAAAGGCACTAATTCCTTTGCATGTAGGGCAGGTAATCGATAGGGAACAGCTATTGGAAAAGCTGGTAGCTATCCATTACGGAAGGAACGATGTAGCTTTTGAACGCGGTACTTTCAGAGTTCGGGGCGATGTTGTAGATATCTATCCTGCATACATGGAGCATTCGGTAAGGGTCGAGTTTTTTGGCGATGTTATCGAGCGGATTGTCCGCATAAACCCCATCGATAACCATGTAATCGAAGAAGTAGATGAATATTCTGTCTATCCTGCTAAACACTTTATAACCAGCGAAGACACCCTTGAAAAGGCCGTTGAGTCGATCGAGAAAGAATTGGAACAGCAAGTAAGATATTTTAACTCCCAAAACAAACTCGTTGAAGCGCAGCGGATAGAACAACGCACCCGTTTTGATATCGATATGCTCAAAGAGATCGGTTACTGCTCGGGAATAGAGAACTATTCTCGCCATCTTACCGGCGTGCCGCCCGGCAGTCCTCCTTTCTGTTTAATGGATTATTTTCCTGAAGATTTCTTGCTGATTATTGATGAATCACATGCTACCTTACCGCAGATTAGAGCTATGTATGGCGGTGATCTTTCCCGTAAGAAGAATTTGGTCGAATTCGGCTTCCGCCTCCCATCGGCGTACGACAACCGCCCTTTGACTTTTGAAGAGTTTGAAGATCATATCAAACAGGCTATTTTCGTATCGGCTACACCGGCTGATTATGAACTCAATAAAACACATGGCGTCTTTGTCGAGCAGGTGATCAGGCCTACAGGTTTACCCGATCCTGAAATTGAGATTAAACCGATAGCAACTCAGGTTGACGACTTATTGGAACAAGTCCGGATCAGAGTTAATCCCGAATCTAACAAAAGTTATCAATCAGCGAAAATCTTGGTTACTACGTTAACCAAGCGGATGGCTGAAGACCTGACTGAATATCTCTCTGATTCCGGCGTGAGAGTTCGTTACTTGCACAGTGAAATAGATTCGATTAAGAGATCACATATCATTCGAGAATTTCGTCTCGATGAATTTGATGTGTTGGTCGGCATCAATCTTCTAAGAGAGGGACTTGACTTGCCGGAGGTGTCGTTAGTTGCAATCTTAGATGCCGATAAAACCGGATTTCTCCGGTCCGCCAGATCACTTATCCAGACATCGGGCAGAGCGGCACGTAATGTTAACGGAAAGGTCATTTTTTATGCTGATACCCTCACTCCGGCAATCGAAGAAGCGGTCAATGAGACCAATAGACGCCGGAAAAAGCAGCTGGAGTATAACCGAATTCATGATATAACTCCGGTATCCGTCTATAAAAGTGTCGATGATATCATGCTTTCTACTGCCGTCGCTGAAGGCTACACCCATTATGGAACCAAAAACTCTAAAGATCACAGTAAGATTAAAGACTTTGAAGAATACTTTAAGCTCGAATCAAAAGAACAGATTGTTAATCTACTAAAAAAAGAGATGAAAAAAGCGGCAGAAAACCTCAACTTCGAAGAAGCTGCCGACATCAGAGACCGGATTGTCGAGCTTGAAAGCTCTTGACCCGCAATTAGTATGTCCTCCGGTTTTATCTTCCTGCGTTAACGACCTGTTTGTCGCTGACAAAGCCTGGAATCTCAGTAGGATGTTTCTCAACTTCGATAAAACAAGCTTTAAAATGCTTGCTATGCCTGTATAACTCGCCACTACTCAGTACTGACAGATCCAACAGCGAAAGACATCATGCCTTTCCACATTTCTAGTACAGCAGCAGCGAATATCATATACTGCTAACTCTCAACTCTAAAAGGCATGAGACCGTTCATGAGAGAATTCGCTATAGAAGGTAGTTTGGTGGAAATTTATTGAGAATAAGTGGGCGATCGTCGATGCGATCCGACAATATAATAATTGACTATTCAGTCGTATTGGCTAACTTGTCTTTAAGAGCCGTCAAATACATCTGTTGTAATAATGACGTTGAAATTGACATCTTATAGAGAGTAAGCTTAGCCAATAGCCATAATGAATCTTACAGTAAGGGTTCAACGGCGATAAATCAATAAGAAGGAGTGTTATAATGGCAGAAACAAAAAAATTTAACTTCAGGGATTGCTTGTATGTGATTATCCTGGGTATAGCGTTAGTTCTTGTAGCTTATATTTTTTTAAGCAGAGGCAGGTTTCATTGTACGCAAACAGGTTATTTACCGGTTCAGCAGATCGAACATGAAGACGGTACTTACCGGGGTATTTTCGCAGATGGTGACCAAATTCAGGTGAATGTGCAATTCACACTCCAAGATGGTATGGTTACCGCTGCTCGTTTTCGTCATTTGAGAAGAGACGATAATTACAATATCGATGCAGAAGAAGAACCCTATAAGTCAGTTGTAGCAATGTACAGCGAGAGCCTTGAATACCTTGTAGAGAAAAACCTGCAGGAACACCTTCCAACTCTCTATACGCCCGAACAGGTAGTTACTACCGAAATCGACGGCTATACTTCAGCAACTATAAGAAGTAGCAAGATTATATCGGCGATAAGAGACGGGCTGAATAGAGGTGTTTATAGATATTAAAATATCATCCCAGTATTGATTAACTGGCCTTAACTAGCAAACAGTCCCCTTGATAAATACCGCTGTTCAAAGTTGCAGGTTAGTGAAAATATTATATGGTTGGATTCAGTTAGCGCTTATTCGACCCATGAGTTGCCTGTCTTGCGGCGGGCAACTTTTTTTATACAGTCAAGAATGCTGCCTGATTATAAGTTTTTTTATTAAACCTTTCCCAAATAATTATCGTTTCTCAACTAAAATCAAGAATGCTGCCTGATTATAAGCTCTCTTTTATGAACGGTCTCGACCGGTGAAGTCAGAAAACAGGTGTAGTTTTATTGTATAACAGACCGCCGGGCTGTTACTTTTAACGGCCGAGCCGCTCGTTGTACACAGCAGGGCAAAGGGTGTAGAGTTTAGTGTTGAGAATGGATGATGTAGATTTCAAAGATAAACTCAGACTTCCTGACCCATATATTTTGTGATTTTGCTTTACCCCTTATTAGTGACCCCTGCTTGAGAGAATAAAATAGTTGACGTTTTTCTTTAGTTTCTCGTATTAGCTCAGCATAGTTGTAAGATAGATTTTTGGTAAAGAAGGAGAGGCAAGGTTGGCAAGAGTTATGGTTCAAAAATCATTATACGTTCTGCAAAACAGCAGTTTTTTGTTAGCCAAAGTGTGGGCTTGCAGAGCGGAGTAAATGAGATTTTTAGTAGGAATCTAAAGCAGATCAGCAAGATAGAAACTTATCGTGTTTATCTATGGATAACTTACGTAACATGAAGAGTACTATGCAAAGAGAGAATATGGAGGTGAGGAAATGAAAACTATATCATTATTTCTCGGGCTGTTCGTTTTGACTACCGGTTTGGCAGCAGGCAACAGAATTGTTTTTTATCACAATAATTACGGCATGATCAGTGAGACGATTCGTATATCACTGGAGAAAGGAATAGCTACTTTTGACTATGATGATCTTCCGCTTAATCTTGAAGAAAGAAGTGTGATGCTTACACCTTTGGGAAGTGATACATTTACCGTTCAAACGCAAAGCTATATTAACCCTGCACCCAGATCGCAAGCCGGAAGAGTTGTTCGCAGCCCCGATTTAGTGGGCAGCTATCTGCAAAGCTATGTCGGCAAAGAAGTTGAATTAGTGATGACTGACGGTAGTATGTTGAAAGGCATCATGTTTTATCAGGATAGAAATATGATCGGATTGGATGATAAGGCAAACAAACGCAACCTATTCATCAGGTTAGACGAGATTAGAAACTTTGTTTTAGGGCCTTCGGATTTTGATTTTGAGACGAATGGCATAACAAAATATGTACCCTATCTGAGCTGGATAATTCGAACAGAAAAGGAAGACACATATCAGGCACTGCTGACGTACCTATGTACCGGTTTTAGCTGGGAAGGTCTGTATAAAGCAGTTTGGGATGAAGACACAATTATTTTGGAGACATTTGCCAGATTAAGTAACGATTCCGGCAAAGAACTCGAAGACTTTAGGGTCTTGCTTGTTGCCGGAGAGCCCAAGAGAGCTACTCGACCAAGGACTCATGCTGTTAGAGGAGGAATTGCTTCACATTCAGTCTCGATGGATCTCATTGCTTCTCCCGAATTTACCGCCGATGTTTTCGATGAGTATCATCTTTTCACCTATTCCGAGCCGATAAACATGAAAGACAGAGAAAACCAGCAGATAAGATTATACCCTTCCCAAAAGGTGAAAACAAGTATACACTACGAGTATGTTACCGGAACGACTGACGTTACTACACACTTAAAAGTAAAAAACGAAGAAGCGAATAATTTGGGAATAGCCCTTCCCTCCGGGAGCATTCAACTATACAGGGAGGATGAAAAGGATAATATGCTTACTTTTGTGGGAGAAGATTATGTTAATGCTACGCCTGTCGATGAAGAGCTGTCAATTTCACCAGGGAAAGCTTTTGATGTAGTTGCTAAAACAACAACTTTACAGTCCAGAAACCCTGCCCGCAATATTACTGAAAGAGACATGCAGGTAGAGATAAGAAATCAAAGCGATAAAACAAGAGAAATCAGAGTAATACACACTATTCGAGGCACGTGGACAATTGTCCGCAATAGTCATCCTTATGAACAAAGAGATGCCACGACTATAGTGTTTAAAAGAGAACTTGCCCCTAAGGAGGAGCTGGAAATCTCATGGACCGAGAGGATAGAGCGTTGAGGACGTTTACCGGGGCCGACGTCCCAAATTGCAGGGGCGAATATTATTCGCTTGCCCTGGGATTCGGTTGCCTGCGTTCGGCGAAGCTACGCTTGGCTAAACACTGGCAGGCTTCTTTCCTTGTAACACAAGCTCATCTTGAGCTTGGCAGTTATTTCTCCAGACCATCTCGGTCTGGTAAAAAAAGCACAAACCGAGTTTACGAGCTTGACACAGTCAATATGATTAACAAGTACTAACCTGCAAAATCTCAAACACTTGAACATACCTGACTGCCCCGTGTATTGCTTTCAATCTCGGCTGTGCGATAACAGGTAAAGGTTAATGATGAGAAAGACCATTATTTGTACGGATAACGTATTAAGAATACCACTGATTCTTCTTACTCTCTTTTTCTGCTCTTGTTTCTCCCAATCCGCTCAATACAGTACTGCTCGAGAAGATGTATCTCAGCTCAGTAACGATGAATCGCCTAAGTCGGAGTTAATAACCGATAATGAGCATAAACTTGATAATGGAGTTTTTGAAACTGAAGATAATGGTGAAGTAAGAGACGAATTCCCGGATATCTTTCTTCCGCGAAGAAGAGTGTTTGCAGGTAAAGAAATACCGACACCAAAAGGTTTAAGCATAAAAGGGCAGGGCAAAGGAGTAGAATTGATATGGGATGAATATCCACTGCAGATTGAAGGTTTCCGTGTCTACAGAGATGGTAATTTGGTCAACAAGGACAGTCTGATTACAGAAAACCGTTTCAAAGATAAGCCTCCCGCTTACTTCCTGGAACACTACTACTATATAACAGCCGTTCTGCCCGAAAGAATCGAATCTTTCCCTTCTGATGCAGTTCTCGGCACTGCTTTCAAATTTTCAGGTAGAGGAACGGAATCCGAACCTTTTATTATCAAAACAGCCGAGCAGTTATCCAATATAAGTTATTCCCTTGATTCACATTATCGCTTGGAATCCGACATAGACTTAGGTGTTCCACCCTGGAATGAAAACGAAGGGTGGAATCCAATTGGTACTTTTAGAGGTTCATTCGACGGCAATGGCCATAAGATTACCAATTTAACTATTAATAGACCGGATTCTAATCATCAAGGACTTTTTTCTACTGTCAGGCATGTCGAAATTAAAAATCTCGGCTTGCTTGATGTTAATATTAACGCCAACGATTTTGTTGGTGCTTTTGCTTCTAGGATAATAAGATCTGCAATCAAAAATTGTTATGTGACCGGTAGGATAGTCGGAGGAAATCGTGTAGGCGGTATTGCCGGTAAATCATTATCATCTTACGGAGCTATAATAAACTGCTATAATGCAGCTTCCATAGAAGCATCAGGAGAATTCTTCGGAGGTCTTATGGGACGTGCCAGATACTCTGGCATAATCAATTCATATTCTATCGGTGAGCTTATCTTTGATAGAAGCAATGAGGCTGCGGGTGCATTGGTAGGCTGCAGAAGTAATAGTAGAGTAACTAATAGTTTTTGGGATATTTTTGCAGCACGCGTGACCGATTCAAACGGTGACGGAAAAGGTCTTAAAACTGCCTGTATGCTTGATAAAGAAACTTTTACCGACTGGGATTTTGATGAGGTCTGGGCAATCGGCGATGAAAATGGTGAAAAAACCTATCCCTGGTTAAGAATACAGAAAAAAGCAAGCGACTTTAATTATCCGGGCTATCTTCCCGCAGATGAACTATATGTATATACCAAGAATAATGGACACATT
>PWNZ01000143.1 GCA_003564135.1 Candidatus Cloacimonadota bacterium | reverse complement strand
TTAACTTGTTGAGTCCCTCTTGACATCTGGAACAAAAGCAGCCCGGCACGACCATTGATTTGCGGATTACGATGCAGTAACCGCTGGAAATTATTTGGCAGCCCATAGTATAGTTGCAGCGATTTTGTCAGGTGCGGGAATAGTGAATTCGGGATAGTCGGCAGCACACTATGCATCCCCTCACTGATCTTTATGGTTGCTTGCTCAAGTTCAGCTAACTTTTCATCTAATTGTTCATATCCTTGTGACATATCAGCCTCCTTATTTTTTCTTTTTTAGTAGGGACAGGCCGCCTCAGGGGTGTCCTGTTTACCGGTTCGTCCTATTTTCCGGCCTTTACATTATTATTATAGCGGCTAACTAAGTGATCCGGATTTCGCTGGTATGCCGCATATTTCATCTGGGAAGTCTCTTTTTTTACTTCTCCAACTGGTCGGCCTGGCTTGCTTTAGCGGTCTTATCGTCTGTATTAGCCATCCTTGTCCAATATCAGAGGTCTGTTCAATTTAAGCCTTAGCTTAGTATCTCTGATTATTTCTTGCCGGGAAATATCCCGCTAAATCCCTAATTTCAGCTAAATAATGATCTCCGGCATCATTGGTTTTTCTCTCTTGTTTCCCGTAGTCATATTGATGCGACTACGGGATAAGAGGGTGGAATCACTTTGATGAGGTATTATTTTGAGATCTTTATCCTCGCCTACTGTTATCAGGATAGTATCCCCAAGGCACTATATATGTCAACAGCTTTTTATCTCTCGCGATGGTTTAGTCCTTTCCTTTACTCATAAATGTATCTGAGCAGGAGACTAAAACAAGGGGAAAACCCAGTGAAGTAAAAGAAAAGAGATTTGACTGCGTTCCTCGTCGATCTCGGTGAGCTTCACTTCGTTCGCAGAACTCCACTACGTTCCGTTTCGCTCCGGTTCACGGGGTAAACTTGCTCAGGTTTAAAGTTTTAATGCAAAAGCGATACTCACTATTAGTGCCTTATCAATAATATTGACTGCGTCAAGCTAGTAAGCTCAGTTCTTGTTTTTTGTGGCAGAAAGTTGCCGACTGACCCGGTTAAACAGAAAAAAGGTTTCACGCTCATTTTGACCTTTTTCCATCCGTTTGATCTTTTAATCAGTTTATGGCGTTTTCTTTTTTTCAACGACAGCTATACATCCGAAGGACTTTGTATATAATCTCTATCTTTGTCAAGTCCTGTTGACAAGGGTATCAAAGTGTGTATAGGAATAACCTTTTTTTGTAACACCTGCTGTGCCGTATTGAGGGACTATCAACTAGCCATCTATTGTTTTTGGATGTTTAGTTAGATGGGCACAGGAATTTTACAGCACCGCATCTGCTAATAAAGATTGACATCTTCTTCCAAAAACAATCAATGCTTTTAAGAAAATTCTGGTGTCAAAACAATGAAAAAAAGTATCCCAATTAAGCAAGCATTTGATGTTTTAGAAGGATTTATAGCTGATATAGAAGCTCCGGTTGTCGAGTTTGTGGCACGTCAGGACAATGATCCCTTCAAGATATTGATAGCTACTATTCTCAGTTCAAGGACGAATGACGTCATCACTACCAGAGTTATATCCCGGCTGTTTGAGCGAGTAACCAACCTCAAGGATTTGGAGTCAATAGATCAAGAAGAGCTGAAAGATCTCATCTATCCGGTTGGATTTTATCGTCAGAAAACCGTACAATTAAAGAAACTGCCGTACGTGATAAGCGTCAAATTCGCAGGAACAATACCTAGCGAGATTGATGATCTGGTTATGTTGCCCGGAGTAGGAAGGAAGACAGCTAATTTAGTTAGAAATACAGCCTTTGGTAAGCCTGCTATTTGTGTTGATGTGCATGTCCACCGAATAACTAATCGGTGGGGATATGTTAACACGAAAAATCCCTTAGAAACGGAATTGGAACTGAGAGCGAAGCTGCCTGTCGAATATTGGTCAAAAGTGAATCATTATTTAGTATCATTAGGTCAGACAGTTTGTAAGCCCCGAAATCCTAAATGTCCTGAATGTGCTCTTACAGGTTTGTGCCCGAAGTTAGTCTAAGCACTGACCGCCGGTGAAAAGACGGTGAAAACTCTTGACAGATAGCAGGCAATAAAAACGTAAATACTTAATTATGGTAATTTTTGAGGGAAAGACCTCCCCATGCTTAGGAGTATATAATGATTGATTCTCATCAACAAGCAGAGTTTATGACCTGCGGCAGAAGATTCTTAAGGTCGCAAGCCCTTAGGTTAGTTTTAGCACATGGCGGTAATATAGCTTATGAGTAAAACAAATATCGATATCTTAGACATCCTGATTGTATTGGCAAAGCGGAAGAAGTTCATCATATTGGCAACCTTCTTGGTGACGGTCGTGGTTATAATCTACAGTTTATTAGCCACCAAATACTGGAAATCTTCAGTTACCTTCTTTTCTATTACTCAAGGTCAGGTTTCATCTCTTGTACCTCAAGCTCTGATGGGTGGTATGGCTTCTTCGATAATTGGAGCAGAGGCAAGTGTTGATGCTTTAAGTATGGTTAATATTATTCAAAGTCGTCGCATTTCCCAACAGATAGTGAGAAGATTCGACTTAGTTGAATATTTTGAGATTGATGATCCCGATTCGTTAGTTGTTATGGAGCAAGCGGTTAAGCAATTACATGAGGAGATGTTAATGGTTAACTTAGATCCCGAGTCCGGGCTGATTTCCATAACAGTTGAAACTAAAGATAGATATCTTTCCAGCGATATTGCTAATGCTTATTTCGAGTTGTTGGAGCAGCATTATATCGAAAATAAGATGTCTAAAGGTAGGGAGAGAAGGATGTTCTTGGAGCAAAGGGTTGCAGATTTCGAGGAATCTTTTGCTCGGCTAAGTAAAGAGGTAGAGCAGTTTCAAATCAAACACAATATAGTGGATATGGATGCACAAAGAGAGCAGATGGTAAATCTATATGCCGAGCTTGTAGCAGAGAAACTGGAAGCCGAGATCGAACTAGAATATACCAAAAAATTCGCCGGTGAGAATACGCCTTTAATCAGAGGTTTACAAGATAAAGTTAACGTTCTAAACAGAGCAATTAGTCAGATGGAATCGGGCGGCAATGAATTAGGCCCGAAGTATATCATCAATATGGATGATGTCCCTGAGATAAATAATCGCTACATGCAGCTGAGCTTGAATTTAGAAATCCAACGAAAAGTGATAGAGTATCTATATCCCCAATATGAGAATGCTAAATTGGACGAACTTAGCGATATATCGAGCCTTGAACTTGTTGACGATGCCGTTCCCGCGGGTCTCAGAAGCCGTCCTCGTCGCGGCAGGATGGTCATAATAGGTTTCATAGTAGCCTTTATTATCTCCTCACTAATTGCTTACACAGTAGAAATACTTACAAACTCGCCCCGGAAAGACAAATTTAATATACTAATAGCAGAATTGACGAAATTAAAAAGTAAGTAACCGACTGATACGGGAAAAGGCTTGAGCAAGTTTATATCTTCGGGCATTTGGAACTTTGTGGCTAACTTCATAATCAGGGTTATGAGTTTAGTCACTTTCCCTTTTCTGGTTAGATACTATCTTCGCGAAGATATAGCAATATACAAGTCTTTTCAATCGCTTGTGCTTATTTTGATGGCGATCATTCCCATAGGAACGAATATTCTTTTCATGTCAAGAGCTAAAGAAGAAAGAGAACAGCGATGGCCTCTATTCTTAGTTACCTCTTTTACTGTTTCTTTAGTAGCTGCTCTGAGCTTATTACTGATACCCGGCTTAGCGACGTTTTTTGTTGTAGAGGCTGTGCTGTTACAGGTCAGGCTGCTGATGGTGGTAGTTGCTTTGATAGAAGGTTGGAAGATTCTCATGGTGACCAGATTAAGTGCCGTGATGGACTTCAAGAATATTTCTATATCCTTGATAATCAAGCAACTATTTCTATATTCCTGTGTGATTGTTTTTGCCTTTATCAGGGCCGAGTTAATGATACTGATGACAGCTGTTGTAATCTCTGAATTTCTTGAGGTTGTTATTCTCTACGGATTCTTTAGAAAAAATCGGTTTAAACTTTGGCCGCATAAGGTCGGCAGTGGAACTAAAGACCCTGGAAAGGGAATAATAAATCTTCTTAAATTAGATAAAACCGCTAAAAAATTTATTCTTTTCAGCGGCAGTGAGCAGATATTTATTACTTTTGCCGTGCAATTACCGACCATTTTGGCAGTGATTGTGTTCGGCAGAACCTTAGCTCCTGAATTCCAGCTTCCGTTTATTGCAGTAACGGTGCCCGTTAGTATGGTTATGAGGTCGATAGCCAGGGTATCGTTCCCCCATTTTTCGAACTTGCGTGAAGATAAGAAGATTAGTAGTTCGCTTTTCTCGGTGATATTTTCGGTCACCTTTATCTTGTTTCCTGTTATGGCCGGGATTCATTTTTTTGCTAGGGAAATTTCTTGGATCATCCTAGATAAAAGCTGGACTTATGCTATCTTTGCCTTGCAGCTATTTCCGGTGATGATGATAGCTTATATGCTGAATATGCCATCAAGTTATATTTCAAGTGTTAAAGATAAGCCTATGATTAACCTTATCTATTCGGTTAGTCTGCTAGCTGTCAGAACTTTAGGAATATATATAGGTAATCTGTTGGCAGGTTTTCAGGGGGCGGTAATTCTTTTTATTCTGGGAGATAGTGTGGTAAGATTTATCAGGTTAAGAGTTGACATCAAGCTTCTATCAGTGCCGTTTATCAAGTTTTTTGAATGTTTTAGGTACAACTTCTACTCATTACTGATTTTGGCTGGCGGGATGTGGCTGCTTTATTTACTGATTAGGACTTTATCTCCTGAAATGCCGCTGCACTACGGAAAAATAATCAGCTTTATCCCGATAATGTTCATATCTTTAGCTCTCAATATAAGATGGGAAAAAGAACGACTAAAGTTATTTTTAACCAAGCTGAAGAGGTAAATAATGGATACCATAAAAGCGAAAAAACCTCATTCTTTAAGCCTCACGTTAGCAGGCTTTCTTATAGTGCTGGCTCTGACGTTTGCTTTTATTCATTGGCCGCTGATATTCATAACTGTTTCCTTCTATCTGTTTTTAACATACTTTCTGGTAGTCAACAGTAAAGCCGGAATAATCTTCTTAGCTCTCAGCTTCCCTTTGGTAAGAAACAGTTTTGCTGCTATCACCGGTAGCTTTATGCCAATTCTTTTCTATGGTGTTTTTATCGCCGGTATTATGGCTCTTATTTACGGGAATGTTTTAGGGTTTAAACTAAAGATACCGCCGTTGATGATGGATAAATATCTGCTGATACTGACGGTCTACATTTTCTTTTCAATTGTGGTTTTTTCTTCTGAGAAAGCTTATGGAATGGAGAAGCTTAAATATTTACTGATGAATATAATTCTTTTCTATCTCACTATTTTGTTAGTGAAAGACGAGTTTGATTTAGAGCAGGTGTTTAAGGCCGTTTTCTATTTCGGTGTGTTCTTTACTATCTTTTCTCTGCTCAGCTATCTTGACTTAGAACCTTTTTTCGGTAATGAACTGGCAGGCAGATTTGCCGCTTTAGGAATGAACCCGATTTGGATGGCACGTTATTTTTCTTATGCTATTCTCATCGAACTTTACTTTATCCTTAAATATCTGCCTGAGTGGCATAACCATCTTGGAAAGTTGGTTTTATTAACGGTTTTGATCCTGGTTCAGCTCTATTTCTCGATGCTGACCGGTTCCCGGGGTCCTTTAGCTGCGATGCTGTTTGCTTTGGTTTGTACGACATTTTTCCATTTTAGAAAGAATTTTAAGCTTAGCTACCTGATCGGTGTTTTATTGCTTATAGCATCGGTTTTTGCAGTTGCTATAAGTTTTGTGCCTGCTGAGATATCGCAACGTCTGCTTTCGCAAGATGTAGCCGGGCAGAGTACTACTATGATCCGTCTGGTGATTAACATAGAAGCGCTGTTTATGTTTTGGAGCAGCAAGATATTCGGGATAGGTTTCGGTGGATTCAATATGATTTTCCTTAAATATCCGCATAACATTATGACCGAAGTTTTATCGGAATTAGGGCTAATCGGTTTCACATTACTGATAGCAATCTTTGTCTTAGCGATCAAGTACCTGATAGCAATAGCCAAAAAAATAGATTTGCTGAAATTTTATTTTATCCTGACAATTCTGTTGGCCTCATTCGCTAATGCCAATTTGAGTGGTCACCTAGGCAGCAATTTTTTCTTTTTCTTCTCGCTTAGCCTGATTTATGCTGCCAGGCAGATCGGGGTGGAAGAAAACAGGGATGAGTCATGAACCGAAAATTGCTGATTATCAGCTTCTCTTTTTATCCTTACAGCACAGTATCTGCTTTCAGGATGACCAGGTTTGTTAAATATCTGCCGGAACACGGTGTCGAACCTTATGTGATAACCGCCGATCAAGGTGGGGTGGACTTGCACAAGAATATTCCTACTCATACCTATTATAAGAAATCACTTTTCTCTTATCGGTTTGATTCACCGGTCAACCCGGCCAAATTCAAAAAAGAATCCAATATACCTCTTTATCTGGCTAATTACTCGGTTAGGTTGATCAAGGATATTCTTTTTTCACCGGACAAGCATGTACTGTGGAGTATTTCAATAGTGCCGAAAGCTGTAGAGATTATCAAGAAAAACAGGATTAGGGAGGTGTTGGTTACCGGTGATCCTTTTTCCCTGTTCATTACCGGTCTGCTTCTCAAGAAGCTAACCGGTGTTAATTTGATTCTTGATTATAGAGACCCTTGGATATCCAATACATCGAATTTAGCGCAAACATTTTACCGCAGAAGATATATTAAGAGCTTGCAAAAGATATGCCTGAAAAGAAGCGATTTCATTTTTACGGTTAATCAGGAAATATATGATGAGCTTGAGATTGATGAATCTAAAAAGATGGTTCTTCCTAACGGGTTTGATCCGGCCCTTTTCGAGGCGGTAAAACATGAAAAAGAGCAGTCAGGTTATTCAGGCAGACCTTTCACCTTTTTGTATGCCGGAAAATCGGATATAACTTCTATCAGATATAATCCTGTGATGATGTTTAAGTGTTTCCAAAGATTTAGAAGTAGCGGCCAACAACAGAACAATTCTATCCTCAAGGTGTGCGGACAGGTAACCAAAGAGACGATAAATAGAATCAGAGCAGAAAAGCTCGATGAGAATGTCGAATTCATTGGAATGGTGACCAATCAGCAGGTAATTGACATAGGCATGCAGGCTGATGCTTTTCTCCATTTTGTATATCCGATGAAACGGGAAGTAAGTCTCCCTATGAAGGTGTATGAGTATGTCATGATGAAAAGACCGATTATCAGCATAAATTCATCACAGGGGCTTGTTGCTGAATTATTAAACAGAACTAATGCCGGATTTGCTTGTAATAACGATGATCCCGACCAAATCGTAGCAGCAATGCAGAAAGCTTTTGAACTCGACTTACATCAATTTGCCGACAAAGTTGACGACTCTCCGCTGCAATCACACAACGTTAAAGCTCTCACAGGACAATTAGCAACTGCAATTTTTCCGGACAGACAAGTATGAAAGTATTACTGTTAACCGATGCGGCCAGCGCTCACAGTAGAAAATGGATCAGATTCCTGTTGGAGTATGGTATAGACGTAGAAGTTCTCTCCATGAATCATGCCCATATAGAAGGCGTTGCAGTTCATACCTTTCGCTCCAAAGCTTATGCCAAAAGAAAGAGTAATGTCGAGTATAATCGTGGAGCGGTCTTACTTGAGATATTGCCTCAGATTAAAAAAATAATCAGGAAAATAAAACCGGATATTTTACATGCCCATTATCTTTCAAGCTATGGTCTATACGGAGCGATTTCCGGTTTTCGTCCTTTTGTTTTATCGGTTTGGGGTTCTGATATTATGGAGTTTCCCTATCGAAATAGGATATCGAGCAAAATAACGAGGTATGTACTCGGCAAGGCTGATGTAATATGTGCTTCATCGCAGCATTTGGTACTAGAGATAGGGAAATTCACCAATAAACAGATTCAACTTATTTATTTCGGCACGGATTTTGATGTTTTCCGACCGGATATTACAGCCGGTATAACAAAGAAGTACCATATACCGGATTATTCGGATGATTATCGACCTTTTATTTTCGGAACCGTTAAAGGTTTATATCCGCATTACGGTATTAGTTCCTTGATCGAAGCAGCGGCAATATTTGCTCAAAAAATAGATCAGGACACCGCTCCTAAACAGAACGTATGGGAGCTTTGGATTGGCGGTGATGGTGATGCAAAAGATGAACTGCAAGCCTTATCCCGAAAATTGAATATCTCTGACAATGTCCGCTTTCTGGGCAGAGTAGAGCATGAAGATTTGCCCAACCTGTTGAGCTTGATGGATCTGTTTGTGGTTCCCTCTTTAAGAGAGTCGTTCGGGGTAGTCGCCGTTGAAGCTTCAGCCTGTTGCTTGCCGGTAATTGTTTCTGATACCGGTGGCCTGCCGGAGACAGTGCACCATGAAAAAACCGGTTTTTGTGTTAAACCTGGCTGTCCTCAATCTCTGGCGGATAAGATCTATTATCTATACACGGATAAGAATCTGAGGCAAAAGATGGGTAAAGCTGCCAGAGATTACGCTATTGATAAATTCTGCTATAAGAAAAATGTCCGAAGTATGATCAATATCTACCGAAATATCCATCACCGCAACTAATGGAAGCTATGAAAATACTATATATCAGTCAATTTTTCCACCCCGAAGTAGGGGCTACAACCAATAGAGCTTTAGCTAATGTCCGTCATTTATCAAAGAACCATCAAGTTACTGTCCTTACAGAAATGCCCAATCACCCTAAAGGGATCATCTTCGAAGGCTACCAGAAAAAGCTTTTCATGACCGAAAAGATGGAAAATTTCACCATAAAAAGGGTGTGGGTTTGGACATCTGCTAAGAAAATCTTTTACACGCGTCTGCTATTCTATTTTTCCTTTGCTTTTTTAGCAACTTTCCCGACTGTCCTCAATGCCCGAAAGTTCGATGCCGTCTATATTTCATCACCTCCTCTTTTTGTTTCATTTGTCGGAATATTATGGAAAATTTTCTTACCTAAAAAACCTTTGGTGTTTGAGGTAAGAGATCTTTGGCCTGATTCGGCCGTAGAGATGGGTGAATTATCTAATAAAACCTTTCTTAAGCTCAGTTATTGGCTGGAAAAAACTATCTATAAAAAGGCCGATAAGATAGTGACCGTTACCGATTACATCAGAAATGTAATTCTTGATAAACTCGATAAGATTAACGCTGAAAGCGATAACTGTAAGAAAGTAATTACGGTCTTCAACGGTGTTGATCCCGCTATTTCCGATAAAAAAATAGACCGGCGCATACAAATCATCAAAAAGCTAAAAAAAGAAGAGCAATTCGTGGTTATTTATGCCGGCTTGCTCGGTTTAGCCCAAAATGTCAGTACATTGATTGATGCCGCTGCTTTGCTCAATGATGAAAATATACACCTGCTGATAGTAGGAACCGGCCCTAAAGAGAACGACCTTAAGAATCAAGCCAAAAAGCTAAATAATGTCACATTTACCGGAGAAATTTCTCGCGAGCAGATTCATAACTACCTTTTGTCTGCCGATTGTGGCGTCATCCCCTTAGCTGACCTTCCAATCTTCAGAGGATCAATACCCTCCAAATTCTTTGAGTATATGGCTCTAAAATTACCGATTCTGTTAGGATTAAAAGGAGAAGCAGAAGATATCCTTGATAAAGCGGAATCCGGAATAGTCTTTCAGCCCGATGATGCAGACGATCTGGCAATAAAAATAAGATTTATGAAAGATAATCCCGAGTTCCGTAAAAAATGCTCTGCTAAAGGACGTGAGTTTGTGCTCAACAACTTCAACAGAGAAAAGCAGGCCCAAATAATCGAACAGATGCTCCAAGAATTAACTAACTGGAGATAGTAAACGTCCATGACAGTGAAAAGTAATGTACAATTTACAATGTACGATGTATAATTGCAAAATGATGACACCCGAGGGGATGATTAAATTACCGGCTAAAGCCGGCGGACCAACCGACTGAAAGTCAGCGTTCC
>PWNZ01000262.1 GCA_003564135.1 Candidatus Cloacimonadota bacterium | reverse complement strand
CCTGGAATACTACGGTGCAACGTTTGATATCGGATTTGAAGTAAGTTTTTAATCATTCATCTCAATAAA
Source organism: Candidatus Cloacimonadota bacterium (assembly GCA_003564135.1). Lineage (GTDB taxonomy): Bacteria > Cloacimonadota > Cloacimonadia > Cloacimonadales > PWNZ01 > PWNZ01. The sequence continues at coordinate 2,456 of PWNZ01000262.1, read as the reverse complement.
AAAATACCGGAGGATATAATTATGTACAAAACATAACCAGGATACTTGAAATGGATAAAAACTCAAAATAAAGTGGATGTAAATTTGAATTAAAAAATGAGAACTATGCTATCTGCAAAATACAGAAAAACAAAAAAACAAAGTATCACGTTTGGTGTGATTGCCACATTAATCCTGTTCATGGGCATACATCATCAAACGGCATATGCACAAGATCGTATCACGGTAGTACCCGATAATTTTCCGCTTGAAGTAGGATCATTGAATCTGGCTATCGAGGAGAACGGCGGCGATGTTATTTATGTGCTTCAAAATGGAGCAACTTACTGGACCGATCAGACTCTAGATTACGATCATGACCTGCATTTTGAAGCTGAAGAATTTCCGTCCGATAATCCCCCGATTATCCGAGTTGCTGTCGATGAACTTGGTGAAGGCAGGGACCTGTCTGGCTATCTTGGAGATGTGACGGCAAAAGGAATTTTCTTTTATGGCAAATCAGACCTGGGGACCAAAGGTCATAGTCAACGCAACTACGGTGAGGGAGCTTACCTGCACTATCAATATTGCTACTTCATGGATGGCAATAACTACTTTTTCCGTAATGAAGCAGCGAATACGAGCTTCCGGATTGAGGACAGCAGGTTTGGAAACTTTGGCCGCCATACGAGTGTCACCAACCAGAGACTGTTTTCCACACGCGGAAATGAAGTAGATTCGATTATCGTAGTGAATAACACATTGTACCAGGTTGGTAACCGCATTTATGATGAGCGGGGTGGATTTGTTGACTATTTCCACTTTGAGCACAATACTGTAGTGAATCATGGTACATCCGGTACGCGAACTCAGGGACCTTTTGACATGGGAGTTTTTAATACCCTGATTGTAAAAAACAACCTGTTCCGTAATATTAATGTCGTAGGAGCGTGGGAGTCTGCCGAGGTTGCCGGTGAGGATGGACATTATTATGAGGGACCTCGCTATTATGAGGACAAAAGCTGGTTTGAGATCGATGCCTTTCCAGAGGGTATGGATGCTTCGGACTCCGAACGCACCATCATTATTACCCATAATAATTTTGGTGGATTTCCGGATGAAGAATACATTCAACTTTGGTCGGAATTCAGTGACCCCAATCGAACTCCTGAAGGCCGGGGAGATGCTCCCTGGGGCACTGATCCCGATTGGCTTGCCAATAACCCGGATGTAAGTGATGAGGATCCGGAATGGGCCAACCGCGATACCATCCCGTTGATACGAGTGAAAGCACCTGTAGCCAACGTTGTGCTTCAGGAGTGGATTGATTCGGGTGAACCGTGGGTAACATTCGAAAATAACCTGGACTACCGGGTTGAACTGGAAGACATGCCTGATGATATGGTAGAATATGCAGAAGTGGTCTGGTATGGTGGTACCAAACCACATCATTATGACCGCTGGGATGCCATCAGTGATGATGAAGATAATCGCTTCTTCAATCCAACAGCGGGTACCCCTAATAATCCGGATGAAAATACTGCCGCTTGGTTCCGTTACATGCCGATCATTGACCAGAACACACCATCATTTACGCATGCGGAAAACGGTTATCCACTGGGCAACCTGAATTACTATCCGGAGCTGCGCGAACGATGGGAGGCCGGCGAAGTGATTACCAGCATTGAGCAGGTCGATGAACGCCCGGCTGACTTCAGGCTGGTGGGCAACTACCCCAACCCGTTCAACCCGACTACCAACATCGTTTTTGAACTTGCCGATGCTTCCGATGTGACACTGCAGGTTTACAATGTACTTGGACAACGCGTCGCCACCATGGAACTGGGCGCCATGAGTACCGGTCAGCATGAAGCCACATTTGACGGCTCCAGCCTGACCAGTGGTGTCTATATGGTTCGCATGCAGGCAGGGTCGCACGTTCGAACCATGCAAATGACTCTGGTTAAGTAACCTGATTTTTTGTTCGAGATTAAAGAATAAAATTTTCTACAGAGTCTACACGTATTAAAGGGAGCATGTCTTCATCATGTAAATCGATGTGCTCCCTTTTGTTTTGGTTATGCCGGGCCATGATAGAAGAGCTGAAATTTCTGATTAATGATAAATTGTTCCAGAAAGAGAACTTCCAATAAGAACAGTAATAAAGCGCTTATTCAGGTGGATTTTGAATCGTATTTGTCGCATATTTACCGTCTGTAAATCAATGAAAACCTGCCAGTAACTATGAAACCTGTCGACCAACGAAGGAAATTTATCCCCGTCCGGGGAATGCTGATTACAGTTTTCCTTCTCTGTTTCCCCCTTATCTCCCCCGCTGCGTTTTGGAATAATGAGGACTTTACATTCCATTATACCGTTGAAGTGGATGGTACACAGACCAAGTTTACCGGTGAGTCGGATTTCATGCTTACGCCATCTTCGCTGTCCATTTATATGGAATCTGATGATGCACGATG
>PWNZ01000172.1 GCA_003564135.1 Candidatus Cloacimonadota bacterium | reverse complement strand
GAAATAATGGCATATTTACCTCGCCAGTACTCTGTTTCTGCTATTTCGCCGAAATCGTTATTGGGGAAATCTACCTCATTTACTAATGACTTCCCCTCCAGATATAACCCTGAGGGTAGATCATCAAGATCAACAATTAGCTCTTCATTACCCCAATAACCGGCAAATTGATAGATTAACTGATAATAGATGGCTTTAGCTTTGGTCAGAAGAACTTTATTGTGCCAATATTCCTCATTCCACTCATTATAAATTACCCTAATGGTCTTTTTGTCATCGGGAAATTCAGATTGATTAACTATATCTATAACTCTTTGCAACAGACCTATATTTTCTTGTCCGTAACCATAGTTTTGCCTTAGCTCAGGTGATAAGAGAACAGTAGCGTATAGATAAGATAAGGAAGCCGAAAGATCTTCACTACTATCTATCAGGTAAATAACCTCTTCATATTCTCCAAGGTTACGTAATGAGACTATCTTTAAATAGCTATTTAGGTCTTGCCATGAAGAAGCAGGATAGTCTTCGGCAAACTGTCGGGTACGTTCGACTCTCAATGAATCATCTCGTTCGACAGCAATTTCGTCTATGTGTCGGCGAATATAGTTTTCGAAAGATTGTGGGTATTCGTTAAATTGAGATATAGCTTCGATCATCTCCTCGTCTGATATAATAGCTGCTTGCCAATCCAGCATATATTGTTCCGCTGGTGTAAGAAATACTCCTTTGGCAATGCTCAAGTGCTGCAGAAGAAGTTCTTGGGAATAGCCGGCTAACAAACGAAGCAGTCTTAGAGAATCATTCAAATCCTGGATATTACGAACTCTTCTATCCAAAATTTCTATATATTTCAATGTATCCTGTTCAACTAAAGACAGATCCTCTAATAATCCGTAAAGCTCTTTATTGTAAGGATCATTGTCGAGATGCACTCTTACATCATATTCGTACTCAGAAATAATATCCCATAACTCCCGTTCATAACAAAACATGACATCCTCTAAGGATAATAACTCTTGCTCTTGCTGTTGAGGAGCGGAACTACAACCATAATGTGTAAAAACAAATACTAACACAGTGAAAATAATAAATTTCATGGGTCTCTCCTGTATGTCAATAATATTAAAATAACTCATGTACTATAAGATGCATAATTCAATCTATCCATATCCACCAATAAATAATTGCCCGGATAACTGTCAGTTAAGATTAGGCGGCGTAGTATTTTTATTAACTAATTTTGATTTTAGCCTTCAACATGTTCTATTATTTTGTCAATCACAGTGGTAGACTTTACTCCTTCAGCCTCGGCTGCAAAAGAGACTAATACACGGTGTTGCAGGACAATCCTTGCTACCGAGCGGATATCTTCTTCCGATGGAGTAGGCCTGTTTTCCAATGCTGCCTTAGTCTTGGCCGCTAATATCAAATATTGAGAAGCTCTCGGTCCTGCTCCCCAGCTAACCCACTTTTTAATGAAGTCAGGTGCATCATCTTGATTTGGTCGGGTTAATCTGGCCATTTTAACTCCATAGTCTAGTACATGATCACTTACCGGTAATGACAGGATCATTTTTTGCATTTCTATTATTGCGTCGGCACTAAGTATAGGGTTGATTGAGTCTAACCCGGAAATACCTGTTTTGATAGCTATCTGCTTTTCTTCCTCATAAGAAGGATAAGTAATATTGAGATTAAACATAAACCGGTCTAATTGAGCTTCCGGTAGTGGATAGGTACCTTCTTGCTCAATAGGATTTTGAGTGGCTAAAACCAGGAACGGCTGCTGTAATTGATACGTTCTATTACCGGCAGTGACTTGATACTCTTGCATCGCTTGCAGTAATGCCGATTGGGTTTTGGGTGGAGTTCTATTAATTTCATCAGCGAGAATGATGTTGGCAAATATGGGACCTTTAATATATTCAAAATACCTTTTCCCATCTGACTTGTTTTCTGCCAAGATATCCGTCCCTGTTATATCTGAGGGCATCAGGTCTGGTGTAAATTGTATTCTACTGAAAGTGAGATTGAGAGCTTTAGCTAAAGTCGATATCATCATCGTTTTCGCTAAACCTGGAACACCTTCAACTAAGCAGTGTCCATTAGCAAATAAGGCTACCAACACCTGATTTATCACTTTTTCCTGACCGACAATCACCTTAGCTATTTCATCAACAATACTTTTTTTCGTGGCTGCAAGTTGCTCTAACTGTTCAATTCTCTTGGTGTTATTCATTTAATTCATCTCCTCGGTTAATAATGTTTAATATATTTACTCCGGCAAAGCTGTATGCAATCAAACCTAATGTTACGATTATAAAACCGGTCAACAAATGGGCAAAGACCATTATCGCACTTACCAGATCACGGTTCATCCCAAACCCGATGGAAAATATTAGTACCATTAGCAGTTCGTTGCTGCCTATTTGGGCTGGAGGGTGTGGCACAATAAACGAAAGATATATCAATGTGTATCCAAATAAAACATAGAAATAGGCTACCTGCTTGTCAAAAGCCCAAAACATAGAAAGGAAGAAAAGACTGTCCGACAGTATCACTAATAAAGATATGAGTAATGCTGGTATTATCATTTTCTTGTGCTGGCGAAATAAAGCTACCCCATCAACAAAATAGCAGAATACCTCGTCTAATTTAACTCTCCAGGTCTTTGGCAAAAATGAAAACAACCTGTTGAAAAGCGAAACAACCATACCTTTATTCAACATTACTGCTATCAGAAGAGATAATGCCACTATTATTAAAACTATGATAATGATCAATAAGTAGTTGAGATAGACCGATAGATTAATTTTTACAAAAGGAAGCAACAGCAACACCAGTACTATCCCTGTTGTATCATATAGCTTGTCAAGGAATACCGACGGCATCGACTGTGACATTCTCACACCTGTCATCTTCTTAATAAACATGCACTTCATTAACTCACCGGCACGCAAAGGGATGAGATAGTTGGTAAAATGACCTCCCATAACAGTTAGGTAGGCCTTCGTCACATCAATAGTTACTACCGTTTTGAGCAATAATCGCCACCTTAAAGCCCTGAGAAAGTATGCTAAAGAATAGAATAAGATCCCAGATAAGACAAAAATGCCGTTGAGATTTTTTAACCGGTTCAGCACCTGACCTACATCGACGATATATGCCCATAACAGAAGAAATATAATTCCAATAATGCTGCTTAGAATTATGTTCAGTAATGTTTTATTCATCTATCAAGGTTTTTAGCTACTTAATGGGTTCAAACAAATAATAATGATGATGAGCCCAAAACTGCTTGAAAATTATCGGGAATATCCGCTCAAACCAATAATACTTCATCATTCTATCAGGAAATAATGCGTCCTTCCCTTTATAATATTCGACTATATCTGTACCGCTAGTGGTAGTATTCGAAACAACTTCTTCTTTTTCTCTCTTGCTGCAATCTAATAGAAATCTAAGCCCTACCATTTTGAGAAAATCTTCTTTCTTGGTACCGATATCAGGCCAGGGAGGACAATCGATAAGCCTGTGGTTTACTAAATGCCAATTGTGGGATCTCATTATCGGGCAAAATATCTTCGGTTTGATGTACTGAGGATTGAAAACTCCAATCTCATCTTTATTTAATTTAGTAGTCATCTTCTGCAAGTTGTAGCCTAAACCATATCTGTTAGGTACGATTAAGAGTATAGCTTTTCGAGACACTCTGGTCAGCTCCGCTATAAACTTCTCAATATCTTTCACAAACCATTGCGCAGAGAAATTCCAACTCATATCAAACCTCTTATCTGGGAACGGAAGCTCTTCATAAGTGGTGGAATAGAGAAAATCGGCTGCTACACCTAATTCTATCCATAGATCTTCAATCTGACGCAGTCTTGATCCCTTGTGATCAATCAGCGCAACATTTATTCCTTTTCGAGCCAAATCGAGAGAATTAATCCCACTGACACCAGTGAATCCGAAGCAGGGAGCCTCTAAAAGTTTATCGACTTTGTATCTTTGGCACAAGGCATTCAGCAGGTTGTTAAGTACTATCCTCTCATAGGAGGAACCGAGTCCTTCATTGTGATCGTCGAAAAATTTTGACCAATCTTTTATTATCGGTATAGCCATCTATTATCATCCCTTTCTATGTTAAACTCTAACGGCTATTATATGTAACAACTCTTAGAGTAAATCACTTACTGCTTTTATACCAGTCAACCACGCTTTTGAACATGGGAATTGTACTGGTAGGTCTGAGATTAAGCTCTTCAAACAAATTCCCAGTGTCATAGTACCAATCATAGCTGATTAGCCTTATTCTATTAACTAAATTAACCATCCCCATCCTCAGTGCTATTTTTTCAGCTTTCCTGAAAAGCTCCAGCGAAGCTTTCCTATTGGCTGGATAAGGATTATTTTTTGTCCTTTTGCAGATAAAATCTACTAACTCTCTCATTACAACCGGCTCCTTATCTGCTATGATATATGTATGGGAGCGGTCGTATTCAATTTCCAAGAGCTTTGCGAAAGCTTCTGTCAGTAACTCAACATTAGTGAGATGAATTTTCATATCTTTGTCGGGCAGGTACAACATTTTTTTGTCAATCAGTTTAGTTAATGTATAAGGAAACCCATAATCTTCTATACCATAAGTTATAGCCGGCCTAATAATGTGAGCTTTAAGGCCTCTCATGATGAGGTTTTGTATTATTTGCTCAGCTCTTATTTTCGTAAAATGATAATAGTTATCCTCCTGAAAGACAGTATTTACATCAGCAGGTAACTCTTTGGGAATTGCACCGTAAACTCCTACTGAAGAGCAGAATAACATCAAAGATTCATTCTCAAGGGCAAAGGTGGCTATCTGCTCGGTGGCATTTACATTTGCTCCATAAAAATCATGGTGGTTAAATTTGCGTCCACCTCTCAAAGCTCCGATGTGGACTATATAGTCAAACCTATTTTTGGTTAAAAAAGACTTTAATTGCGGGATATCCACTAAATCTATGGAAACTAACTCTACCTGCTGCTCAAAGTTTTTTAGCTTATCAAGGTTGGTTTTTGGCCTGATTATACCGGTAATTTTGTAACCCTTGTTGATAAGATCTTGAGCTACATGGCGACCGATAAAACCGGAAATACCAGTTAATAAAACCGACTTATCACTCATGTAAACAGTTTCTTGATTTTTCCCAGAAAGGTTTCCTGCTCTTCGCTAACTTGATGAACCGCTGGGTTAAAATACTCTATTTTTTCGTTGGAAATGATCTTGGCGGGATTGACATCAGTAAAGATTTCCGAGGTATAGTCAGGATACCTTTCCTTTAGCACTTGCTTAGCTATTGGTAAAATGTATTCATCGCGATGGCAATGGCAATCGGAAGCAATAAAATGTATGAACCCTTTATGGAATAAGTCCCAGGCCGTTTTTGCAACCTGATCACCGTATACGCCGAGAAAGCTTCCGGCGTTAACTTGCATATATACATTACGATATATTAAGTCCTCTACTAAGCTGACTTTTTTAATGATATCAATATAGCGTTCAGGGTGAGCTAATATCGGCTTAAATCCTTTTTTAACTAACTGATAAAATATCTCTAAAACATTGGCCGGAAAACCATTCATCGCTGTTTCTACTAAGATATAATCGCTGTTTCCCAAACAATACTTTCTAAGGTCTACCTTTTCAAGAATACCCGACGAGAGATAAACCTCTACGCCTTTGTGAACATTAATATCATAACCTTTATGCAAAATAGCAGCCGTTAACTCGTCATACTTTCTTGATACAATATCCGGAGTGTTGTCGTATTCTCCTACAATATAATGGGGGGTTACAAAAAAATCGGTTACACCTTTCTCCTTCATTAAACTAACATACAGTAATGAACTGTCAATATCTCCAGATCCGTCATCAATTGCGGGTAAGATATGAGTATGAATATCGACCATAGGCTATATTCTCCTCTTATTTCTATAGTTTTCAAGTGTTTCACTTATATCTTTCATAACTTCAAGAGAATCGTCTCGCTCTAAAGCTGTACCGGTAACAATAATATCTGCACCGGACTCTACTTTTGATAAAGCATCTTCGGCACTATTAATGCCTCCGCCTACAATCACCGGTAGACCGGTCTTAGATTTAACTGCGCTGATTACTTTAGCAGGAACCGACCTTAGAGCACCACTCCCCGCTTCCAGATACACCATTTTCATCCCCATATATTCGGCTGCAAGGACATGAGCAACGACAATATCGGCTTTATCAGCAGGGATAGGTAAGCTATTGCTCATGTATTGCACCGAGGTCAAATTACCCGATTCTATCAGAATATAAGCGGTGCTGATAGCTTCCAAGGAATACTTTTTTATTAAAGGTGCAGCTCGAACGTGCTCACCTATTAGCAATTGCGGGTTCCTGCTGCTTATCATATTTAGAAATAGTATAGCATCAGCACTAACAGATATAGAGTTTAATATCCCGGGAAATATGATTATAGGTATGCTAGCTTTGGCTTTAATATTCTTGATATACTGATCTAGCCCTGCATCAAGTAGAATGCTGCTACCTATTAAGGCAGCGCTGACACCACAATCTTGAGCTTCTTGAATTAATTTAACAGCAACTTCGCATTCCATCTTATCAGGATCAATCAGTATAAAGTAGGCCGGTTTAGGCATTTCCATTATCTGCTTGAATACTTTCATTAATTTAACCTTTATTTAATAGTTAAAATGCAACCCATTATAACAAAACAATATAAGCTATCAGGAGTATCAGCATGTGCAGTTTGGTTAAACCGGAAACTATTCTGATAACCTTGGTTTCCGTTTTGATCAGAACCACTGCGTAGAACAGGATTAAGGGCAAAGTAAATAGCATTATCAAGGGCCAGAACATCGAGGAACTCATTATTTCCTGAGTATACCTCCAGACTAATAAAAATGCTAAGATAATTACTGGAATCACTGAGAGAATAAGAGTAGCTTTATTTCCTACTACCACTGCTAAGGTCTTAACCTCATACTGCATATCTCCAAGGATGTCTTCAGCATCTTTAATCATTTCACGACTTAGGGTGTATAGGGCTGTATAGACAAATATGGGTATAATCACTGACAGATTATCGTTTGCTAAGGCTCCATAGACAAAGGTACTGCCAGCAGTCCAAGCTACAATAATATTTCCCAATATAACAGAATTCTTGAGGCGTTTGGCATATAAATATAGCAGTGCCGAATTGACTATTGCTAAGATTATCAATTCAATTATTCCGGTTATAAAACTGACCGATATACCTGCAACAAAAAGAAAAAAAGAAAAAACAACTGCCTTTTCAGGTTGAATCTTGCCGGAAGGAAGAACTCTATTTGGCTTGTTGATCCTATCTATAGAAAGATCAAAATAGTCATTGATCGTGTAACCGGCAGCGGCTATCAACATTGCTGAAATAACTGCTAACCCTATATCTACCATACTTGCCCGTAGAGAACCCCGCCGTTGTAAGCTACTTCCAATTAAGACAGCCAATCCGGCAAAAAAGCAATTAAAGGGTCTAGTCAGCTTAATATAATCTGTAACGGGTGTCATGTCAGTTTCCGGTTTTATAGTTAATACTAGTTCATTTTCTAATGGTTAGAGAAAATACTTATGCTATGAAGGACGGAATTCTTCATGAACATTTCCTTGTTTAAGTTATTGTCGTTTCTCCCATGAAAGATAGGGATAGCCTTGATTTAATCCGGTGATATCCTTGACCCATATTGAATCAAAATCCCAGCTTGTGAAGGTGTTGTTATATGGGAAAACCATTTCATCAGTTGTTCTTTTTTCCCCACCGGAAGATGTGTATTGACCGCTAGTCTCGTTATTCCAGTAGCTGTTGGTTATCTCGGAATTAACGTTCATCCCTACCATACCACCGATATTACCACTTTTACCACTAACCGATCCGGTACTATAGCAGAAACTAACAGTTGCTTCACCATTGTATCCTATCAAACCTCCGACATTGTCACTTCCCGCTACAACGTCTGCACTACTGTAGCTGTTTAGTACCGAAGATGTCCAGTTACCACCGACTACCCCACCGACACACCAATATCCGTTAACAGAGCCGGTGCTAAAGCTATTGCTAATCTTGGAACCGCTACGATTATTACCAACGATTCCACCTACTCTATTTCGCCCTGTAATATCTACATTTGTGGTCCCTATATTATCGAGCAATGCCCCTTCGGTTCTGCCAAAAAGACCTTGATAATCTGTGTCGGGACGGTTGATAAATAGGTTGTCTATAACATAATCATGACCATCATAACTTCCGGTAAATGGGTAATCATTATCCTTATCAATATAAAACCCGATTGGCTTCCAACCTCTTCCTTCGTCCCAGGATCGAGTATATGAAGCGTCTATATCTGTTGTTTGTATGTAATGCTTGTCCCAATGTTCTTGATTTTGGCTAAGCCAATATAGATTACCTAAGTTTTCTATTATGTAGGGATTTTCGCTATTACCCTGACCTGTAGGTGTTATGGCTACAGGTTTATCATAATCTATTTCCGGTGAAGTGGTCGAATCGCTACATGCGTTTAGCATTAAAACAGTGACTACCATTAACAGTATAACTAATCTCATCTTTATATCCTCGCTTAATAATTTTATTGTATTTAATAAGATAATCTCAACGGATGCTTTCAACATACAATTACAGTTACGGTTAGGTATCTAATAACTGTCCTCCAAAAGACCGTAATAAATTAATTGCTAATGTCTTCAATCATTAAAGTAAAAATTTTTACCAAATTACTAGTTTATATCGGCACTCTATCTTTTACATAAGAAAGATAGCTCACCAAAATCTCATTAGACGGGATAGGCTTGATCATCTTGTACGTATCATCTATTATCTTTTCGGCGGTCTTTTTTGCTCCTTCAAGACCAAGTACTGCGGCATAAGTGGCTTTATCATTTCTAGCATCCTCTCCCGGTTCTCTACCTAAGACATCAGTTGTCCCGATTTCATCCAAGATGTCGTCTATGATCTGATATGCAAGACCAACATTCATGGCATACATCTCCAAAGAGGCCCTGGTATTGTCAGCAGCATCAGCCATTTCACAAGCTAAAGACATGGAAGCCTGTAGTAAAGCACCTGTTTTCTTCTGATGGATATATTTAAGAACATTTAGTCTCGCTTTGATTCCTGTCGTCATTACATCGACGGTCTGCCCGCCAATCATACCCCGAGTCGATACAGCACGAGATAGCAGTTCTACGCATCGAACAGATTTTTTTGCATCCTTAACATTAGTTAACACTTCAAAAGCCATAGTCAAAAGAGCATCACCTGCTAAAATGGCCGCAGGAACACCAAATTTTTTATGACAACTGGGATTGTTTCTTCTTATGTCTGAATTGTCCATGGAAGGTAAATCGTCATGAATCAAAGATGCTGCATGAACTAACTCTAAAGCACAAGCTACAGGTTGTACCTTTCTGAGACTTCTAACATTCAGATTTTGGTTTAATGTCTCATAAGCAGCAAAGAAAAGAATCGGCCTGAGCCTTTTACCTCCGGAAAACACGGCATGATGCATAGCCTCATACAGGACTTCGGGATACATATTTATGGGCTCTAAATACTTTTTTAAGCCTCTTTCTACGTATTTCTTCCTTGAGTCAAAATAGTCTTCTAACTTCAAAACCACCTCATCATTTGTCTTGTATCTTCATAATTCGCTTCATTATTATTTCGTTTAGTCAACAACATCTATAAGACTTTATCCAAATTATACAATATCGGTAAGTTAGATCACTCCCGTACCGATATAAATCCTATGAATACCTCCAAGAAAACTGCTATAGCCTACTTTGTGGATCTATATTGTCAATATTGAAAAGTAATAAAATTTGTCAACATAAAACTTGTTTCACAGGTAATACTACTAAAGAAATCGCCCAGAAAAGGAAAGAGGGATGCCGCTATAAAACTCTGCTGATACTGATTAGCTGGTAGGCTCTGATTGAAGGGCTGAGGGCAAAGAGCTGAGTTAAAGTGCCGGTTCTTGGTTCTTGGTTCTTGGTCGATTGCGGAATGAGAGATCATTGTAAACAGAGTTTCCGGCTTGTCCGGTTCAGGTTACCAAGGTTACAAAAAGTTACAAGCCATGT
>PWNZ01000164.1 GCA_003564135.1 Candidatus Cloacimonadota bacterium | reverse complement strand
ATCAACAGTATTTGTTGTTGTCCCATTGTATTCCTCCATACATTTTCATTTACCATTCTTAACTTGCAAAAGTCGTGCCAAAGAGCACTAAAAAAGAAAAAATGCTCTGATATGTGCTATGGATAAGGGCTCGGCGGCCGATTATTATTCTCAGATATGGAATGAGTAGTAGGTTTAAACTCTCGTAATGTCATGATCATATGACATTCAAGCTTTATCTGTACTTAAAAGGTGACATGTGGAGAGCGGAGAGAATGTAGAATGTAGAATTTAGAATTAAGTAGTAGATTAGTAAAATAGTAGAATAGTAGAATAGTAGAATAGGGAAAGATGGGGATCACGAACAATGAAGAATGAATAATGAACAATGAAGAGTGAATGGCGGAGAGTAGAAAGAGTTTAGAGTTGAGCGTTTAGAGTTTAGAGCGTAGAAGAGTTTAGAGTTTAGAGTTTAGAGCGTAGAAGAGTTTAGGGCTAAGGGCGGAGGGCAGGTTTTTTGTTGACTTGCGGGAGCGATATAATTAATTGGTATAAAAGACGTTTTTAGGAGTTTTCAGGATGGATAAGTACAAGTTCAGTGATAATCGTGAAATTGATTCGATGCTCAATCAAGTAGTAACAAAAATTAATTCATTTGCTCACAAACAGATAGACCATATTAACCGTCTGACCAATATCGGCTCGGCATTGTCATCAGAAACCGACATCCCCAACATAATGCATCTGATATTAGAGGAAGCTATTGACTACACCAATGCCGACGGTGCAACGATTTACACCTTATCAGAAGACAAAAAGTCCCTGGAGTTTCAGATAGTATATAATCGCACTCTGAATATTCGTGAAGGCGGTAAGTGGGGTGAGGTAGGCTGGAAAGGTCTCCCTTTGTATGATGCGAACGATCAAAAACGGTTGAAAAATCTGGTTACTTATGTCTATCACAACAAAACTCCGCAAGTGGTAGAAGATGTCTACGAGCAAAAACTCTTCGACAACTCGGGCACAAAAAAGGTTGATAAGTCTAACAACTACCGTTCCAAATCGATGATCGCTATCCCTTTAAAAAACCACGAAGATGATGTTTTGGGTATTATTCAATTGATTAACAGTATGAGCGAAAGCGGCAAAGTTCAGAGTTTTACTAAAGAGCATGTCGCTATGCTGACCTCTTTAGCTTCCCAAGCTGCGATAACTCTGACCAACCGCGAGCTAATTGGCGGTCTGGAATCTTTATTACATCAATTCGTGAAAGCTATTGCTTATGCACTTGATAAAAAATCTAAACATTCCGGATACCATATTACCCGGGTAGCCTTGCTGACTGAAATGCTGACTAAACAGATCAACGACTGGAAAAGCGGCATATTTTCCGATATAAACTATAACGACAAGCAGGTGGAAGAGATATCGATGTCAGGTTGGCTGCACGATATAGGGAAGATTATCACTCCCGAGTTTATCATGGATAAATCTACCAAGCTGGAAACCATCTATGATAAGATCCACATGATCGAAGTACGTTTCGAGCTTATCCAAGCACTGATTGACAATAAAATAATCAAACTCAATGCAGCTGATGATCAAGCAAAAATCACCGACCTAAAAGCTAAGTCCGCTCTGCTGGATAGTTATCTGGAATTCATTAGAAAAACTAATATCGGTGGAGAGTTTCTTAGGGATGAAAATATTGCCAAATTAGAAGAGATCTACAAGTTCTCTTTTTATCACGAAGGTCGCCAATACCGGCTTTTAACCGAAGATGAGCTGAAAAAATTAAAAGTCAGGAAAGGAACTTTGACCGGCGAAGAACGAAAAGTGATGGAAGATCACGTAGTGACAACAAAAGAGCTGCTGAACCGGTTGACCTTCCCCAAAAAGTTTGCCAATATTCCCTTATACGCCTCCGCGCACCATGAAAAACTCGACGGTAGCGGATATTCATCACAACTTACCGCCGAACAACTACCTATTCCGGCCAGAATTATTGCTACTGCCGATATTTTCGAGGCCCTGACCGCTGCCGATAGACCGTATAAAGAAGGTAAAAAGCTGTCGGAAGCGCTGAAGATTATGTCCTTTATGTCCAAGGATAACCATATCGATAAGGATATTTTTAACTTATTACTCGATTCAGGATTGTATCTTAAATATGCTGAGAAGTTTGTTAAACCTGAACAAATTGATGAGATCGATATAGAAAAGTTCAAGGTGAAGTAAGGGCGGAGAAGAGTTGAGAGTTTAGAGTTGAGAGTTGAGAGTTTAGAGTTGATTAGTAGAATAGTAGAATAGTAGATTAGGAAAAGATGAGGATTATGAATAATGAATAATGAACAATGAATTATGAACAATGAACAATGAATAATGAATAATGAATAATGAACAATGAAGAGTGAATGGCGGAAAGTAGAAAGAGATTAGAGTTTAGGGTTTAGAGTTGAGAGTTTAGTACCTTATCAATACTATTCTGCTTTTTTTTGGCAGAATATTGTAGGGACAGGACACTGAGCCTGTCCTCAAGTGAAGAAAGCGTTAATGGCAGGCAAAGGACAGGCACGGTGTCCTGTCCGTACTTAATTTGGTTCCGGCTCGTTCGGGTTAGGGTTTAGGGTTTAGAGTTTTTATGATACTTTTGCAGGCAAACTCTGTTTTATGTCGCTTTATTCGAGTTTACCGGCAATAAAACCCGGTACGGCTCATCACCGAAAGATCTCTCTCCCGGCTTTTATCTGATGAGAAAAAAAGAGGCTAAATAGCCACATCAATTTTCAAGATATCCTTTGGTTTCCCTGTTAATACCTCTTCTTATTGGGTCTGTTTGAGCGGTCTGTTTCCGTCCTCTTATTGTTGGGTGACAATAGCGATAATTGTTTGCCGGACATGTATAATAATGGATTATTCTCAGTTTTTACTTTACAAATAGAGAGCTCTGAAATAGTGACTTCATCAAGATAGTGGCATTTCCCTCTAGCAGATGTAACCAATCTGGCGCCGGTTTCACGAATATTTGGCAGCAAGTACATAGTTTGGTTATAGTCAAGCAATAGGAGAGAGTCAGCCTATTTTGTATTGAGAAGTTGAAATAATTGACAGCTAATTAAATAGATTAAGATAAAGGATGTATATGGCAAAAAGATGGCAGCAGTTTGAACCTTTTAATCAAGAAGAGCAGCAACTTGAGAAAAGAATAGCGGAAGAAATTCCATGTCCGGATGTAATCTCAAAACTGCTTGTAAGGCGGGGTTTTCGTTCTATTGATGAGATAGAAAGGTTTTTTAATCCTTCATTGGATCAGCTTTATGACCCATTTTTATTAGAAGGTATGGAGAGTTCTGTCGAGCGTATTATCAAAGCAATCCAAAATCAAGAGCACATAACAATTTATGGAGATTACGATGTTGACGGTACGACTTCTACAGCTCTTCTCTACTTAGGTCTAACCCGGATTAATGGTAATGTAGATTATTATGTTCCGCACCGGATGATCGATGGTTATGGACTTTCTATGTCCGGTATAGAGCAGCTAAAAGAGAATGGAACTAACCTGATAATAACTGTTGACTGTGGCGTTAATGCGATAGAAGAGATAGAAGTCACCCGTAATATAGGCATCGATGTGGTGATAACCGATCATCATAACCCGAAGAAAGATTTACCGCCGGCCTATTCGATAATCAACCCGAAACTACCTGACTGTGCTTATCCTTTCAAGGATCTAGCGGGAGTTGGCGTAGCCTATAAACTATTGATGGCTATTTACAAGAGATTGGGAGTTGACACCAAAGAGAATGTCAATCGTTTCCTAGATTTAGTGGCTTTAGGCACAATAGCCGATATTGTTCCTTTACGTGATGAGAACCGGGTTTTTGCCAGTTTAGGTCTTAAGCGGATGGTTAAAAAGAAAAATATCGGCATTAATGCTTTGATCAAATTAGCAGGCTTGTCTCACAAGGAACTGGCAACTTCAGATATAGTTTTTGCGATAGCGCCTCGCATCAATGCAGCCGGTAGGATGGGAAGCGCCGCTCGCGCCGTAGAGCTTCTGATAGCTAAAGGGCACGATAAAGCTGTCGATTTAGCCCATATTATTGAGCGAGAAAATTCATTGAGGCAACAGATAGATCAGCGAACCTATCAGGAGGCCTGTCATATCATCGGTAATAAGTATAAAAATATGGATGAAACCTCATTGATTGTGGTCTCATCGGATGATTGGCATCAGGGAGTTATAGGTATTGTCGCTTCGAAGTTAGTCGAAAAATACTACCGGCCTACAATAATGATTTCCTGCCGTGAAGGTTTGGGTAGCGGATCAGGCCGAAGTGTTGCAGATTTTGATCTTTTTAACGCTTTGACCAACGTTGAAGATTTTTTAGAAAGCTTTGGTGGTCATCGCTATGCGGCCGGTTTCTCGATCATGACTGAATATATTG
Organism: Candidatus Cloacimonadota bacterium; assembly: GCA_003564135.1. Lineage (GTDB taxonomy): Bacteria > Cloacimonadota > Cloacimonadia > Cloacimonadales > PWNZ01 > PWNZ01. The sequence continues at coordinate 5,766 of PWNZ01000164.1, read as the reverse complement.
ACAGACTAGAGAACCAGCTTAGTAAATATACGAAGCTCCACCTTACAAAAGAGATGCTGACGCCCCCTTTGATGATAGACGGACATCTGGAGCTTTATAGCATCAACGATAATCTAATCGCATGGTTAGAAAAGTTCGCTCCTTTTGGTACAGGCAATCCGCGACCTACCTGGATGACAAATGATGTGAGCATCGATGGTTACCCGTATAATGTCGGCGTTAACCACCTTAAGCTCAAGGTCGTTAAGGATGGATGTGTTCTCGATTTAATCGGTTTTAATCTAGGTAACTATTTATCGTTACTCAAGAAAAACTCGAAGATTGATATCGCTTTTACCCTAGAGCGGAATATTTGGCAAAATAAAGCGACTATTCAAGGTAAATTAAAAGACCTGAAGATTATGTGATCATCAGCTGAAAAAAGGGGACAGGCATGACCAAGACGAAGATACCAGAGGGAATGGTTAATAATTGCCGGCTGAAGCCGGCGTGCCAGCCGACTGAAGTCGGCGTGCCGGTACCGCTGGTAACTATTTTAAGCATAGTAAAGAAGCTGTCATCATTAATGATGATCGCTCTATTCTTATCTCATTTAGCGAGTTGTGCCTATTTAGCTTCTCAAGGACATAATCCTAAGGTGGATGAAGTGGCAGTTATAATAACGATCGAGCTCCCTTTCAATGCCGGTAAAACAGCTTGGTCATCTTATGATAACACTTTCTACTTTGCAGATTTTTCAGCTAATGAGATCAATATATATCGTGGAGATAAAAGAGTTAATCGAATAGGTGGTCTCGGTTTCAGTTCTGATAATTTCAACAAACTTTCTGATATAACCGTATCCGAGACGGGCAAACTATTAGCTTTAGACGCACTGCTGAAACAGATAAAACAGTTTGATGAGAAGGGTAAACTAGTGAATATTCACCAGTTAGATTTTACTCAGCAACCTGTGTTATTTGATGTCGGCAGAACCGGTGTTATTTATATCTATGATGCAGCATTAGACGAGATTTTGATAATCGATGAGAATCTGGAAGAAGTTATTCATCGGTTCGGAAAGTTTTATTTTAATGAACCGGTACTATTAGTCAGTAACAGGAACAGTTTAACAGTTTATGATCAGGCGGTTGATAAAACCTTTGTTTTTAGTAATTTCGGCGAATTGAAAGCTGAGTTAACGGGTTTCCGGCAAATAGACAGGTTCGATAACAGGTATCAGCTAACGGCCGGTAATGTTACAGTTAATCAAGAAGATCAACTGCTGATCTTGAATGATTATCGAGTGAATAGCTTCATGGTTAAAGGAAATTACCTATTCTATCAGGGAGATGGAAGAGTAACCTTGGCCAGGATTTTATATCAGCAGAGGAAAGATGACTAAAGCTAAATTAGACTTTTTCAAGGATGGTTTCTTTCTACTACCCGCTCTTTCGGCACTGCTTTTGGGCCTGAGCAGATACCCTTTAAGGCTCAACTTTTTAGTCTTCTTTGCTTTCATACCTCTGTTGTATTTACTAGACTATGATGTGAGACGCTATCTCCCCTTTAAGCGTAAAAAGATATTGAAAGCAGCACTGACCTTCAGTACGGTCTATACTTTAGTCACTCTTTACTGGATATCGGTTGTAACCATTCCCGGTTTTTTTGGTCTGTTTATTCTGTTCGGCTTTTATTTCTATCTTTTATTCTTAATTGTTTTCAAAGTCAAAACAGTATTCAGCAAATTAGGCTATGTAATACTGATAACAGCATGGCTATCTTTCGAGTGGCTGACTAATCTGGGACAGTTGCAGTTTCCCTGGTTCAATATCGGTTATGCTTTAGCAGAATACACCTTTCTGATTCAAGTAGCCGAATATGGCGGGATTTATCTGTTGTCACTGCTTATTTTGGTAATCAATGTACTTTTTTATGGACTGATCAGGAATTTCCCCAATAAAGTGGGGTTTGTTCATGGCTTTACGGCATTTCTTATTCTGATGGTGTGGTCAATAAGCGGCATTACCCGTTTCAAGTCTCTGGAGATTGAGGAACACGACTTTTCTGTGTCAATGGTGCAAGTCAGTATCCCGCAGTATATAAAATGGTCGGAAGGATTCTTCGAGAATACCTTAGAACTGTATAATGAATATACTCTGAAAGCTGCGGAAACTGAGACCGATCTGATTATTTGGCCGGAAGCCGCTATCCCTGAATATGTAATGCTGTCCGAAAGATCAAGACTATTTGTAAAAAGCCTGGTGGATACGACCGGTATACCCATCTTCTTGGGAATGCCTCACTATGAAATAGAGCGTCGAGACAGTGAGCACGAGACATTATACTTTAATGCCGCAACATTGTTCCGAGAAGATGGCAGCATCGATCCCGTTTACTACAAGATAATATTAGTCCCGGTGGGTGAGAGGATCCCATTTATGGATTATTTGCCATTCTTAAGTGAACTCGATTTTGGTCAGGCTAACTGGGAATACGGAAAAGAACCTGCATTTTACAGCATCTCTAAAGAGGATGACGAATTTATTATGTCACCACTTATCTGCTTCGAAATAGCTTTCCCCGACCTGATACGGCGCATAGCCCGTCAAGAGGTAGATTTTTTTGTTAATATCACCAATGATGCATGGTTCGAACGAACAATTGGGCCATACCAGCATGCTATGATGACAGTCATAAGAGCTGTGGAGACCAGAACTCAGTTCTATCGGGCGGCCAACACCGGTATAACTATGATTGTCGATCCGAGAGGGGCAATCGTCGAACAAACGGGGTTGTTTGAGAAAACGGTGCTCTCCGGTAATCTCAAGACGCATCCCCATAGCACGGTTTATGTTAACTATATGAGAAATTACCCGATATTTTTTATGGTAATATCTACGGTGTTATTATTAATTTCTTTATGTAGCATGTTTATGTTGCGTAAAGAAATATGAATAGGTTTGAAATGTTCATTAATTATAAGTATCAATATATTTACTATAATAACATATAACTTAAGGGTTAAAGTTTATGGCAAAATATTATTATTCGATAGGAGAAGTTTGTAACTTACTGAATGTCAAGCCGCATACTGTCAGATACTGGGAAAGTGAGTTTCCACAGATACGTCCGCAAAGAACGCGTGGAGATACACGTCGCTATACTCAGGAAAAAATTGAGCTGCTGCGGATGATACGTGACCTGTTATACGTGCAAAAGTTTACTGTTAAAGGTGTGAGGAAAAGGCTTTCTGACATTAAGTCCGCTCAGAAGCATCAAGTTTCCACCGACCAGGGAATCATTAATCATGATCTGAAAGATAGTTTAATCAAACAGCTGAACAGTATTAAAGAAGAACTGGAGCAGGTACAGGCAAAATCATTGACAAATAACATCGATTTGAAAACATAACGCAATTGACGATGACACAGCTAATTTCCTATTTATCTAAGATCGCTAGTCTTGTCTTGTAATGACTGAACAGGTAATTAGCCGAAAGAAAATAAATGACGGAGAGAGTATGAAGATTCTTATTACAGGCGGGGCCGGATTTATCGGTTCTCATTTAGCTGAAAAGCTTCTGCAACAAAACCATAGCGTTTCGATTCTGGATAATCTGTCGACCGGTAAACTATCCAATATCAGCCATTTAGCCGGCAAACCAAACTTCAGATACACTATCGATACAATCCTCAAATGCGGTGTTTTAGAGAAGTTAATAAAAGAGTGTGACCTAATTTATCATTTAGCCGCTGCGGTGGGCGTCAAATACATTATCGATAACCCATTGTTATCCTTGCAGACCAACATAGTAGGTACAGAGAATGTTCTGGAGTTTGCTAATAAATATAAGAAAAAAGTACTGTTAGCTTCTACCTCTGAGATTTACGGTAAAAGCAACAAAGTTCCTTTCAAGGAAGAAGACGATCGAATACTAGGATCAACATACATATCAAGGTGGAGCTATAGCTCATCTAAAGCTATTGATGAATTTTTCGCTTTGGCTTATTACCGGGAAAAAAAGCTGCCGGTCGTAATTGTCAGGTGCTTCAACACTGTCGGTCCTCGTCAATCGGGGCAGTATGGAATGGTCTTACCCAAGTTCGTCAAAAATGCCCTGCTTGATCATCCTTTAACTATTTACGGAGATGGCAAACAGTCTCGATGTTTTGCCGATGTTGAAGATGTAGTAAATGGTATGATCAAATTGATGGAAGAAAAGAAAGCCGAGGGACAGGTCTTTAATATCGGCAGCACCGAAGAGATAACCATCGGCGAACTCGCTCATAAGATCAAGAAGATGATAGGGAGTAAATCAAAAATCGAATACATCAAGTATGAGGATGCCTATGAAGAGGGTTTCGAAGATATGCAAAGACGCGTTCCCGATCTGACCAAAATAAAAAATATGGTTGGCTATGAAGTTAAACATAGTTTAGATAGTATTTTGGACAGAGTAATAAAACACTACGAGCAGTAAGTTTATTAAAACCTAAAGGATTATATAGATATGGATAGAAATACTTTGGTTAGTTACCGGATCGCTATTATTACAGCAGCACTGCTGTTAATGGCAGTATCAGTCTTCGCCGAAGAAGCTCACCAGCCCGACATCGATGTCGATTTTGCATCTTACAGAGTCTTCGATGATCAATACTACGTTAAGCCCGGAGATACTTTCTTTGTCAGTATTATCGGACCGGAAAATAAAGATTTAACCAGCATTGTTAATATGTCCGGTAACTTGTTGCTTCATCCGCTCAGCAAGCCGGTTAATGTGGCCGGTAAACTACTTACAGAAGCTAAGTCAATAGTCGAAGAAGCTTTGACGCAAGAGTTCTTTGATGTTAATATAAACGTTGAATTGATAGGTATTTCCCCTCAGAAAATCAATGTTTTGGGAGCAGTAAAGAATCCGGGAGAGATCGTGGTAGATAGCTTGTCAACTCTAAATCAATCCATTAAAAAAGCTGGAGGATTTGTCTCTTCAGCCAGTCGGAAAGTGACACTATTCCGTAGAGGAGAAAATCATAGGATAAACCTGAACAGCTATCTATATCACGGAACGCTTGAGGATAATCCTTATCTTTTTGATGGTGACATTGTTTTTGTCGATTTCGCAGAATCTTTTGCCAAGCTATACGTAGTAACCGATAGTGTTAACTATTCAGAGCATTTCGAGATCGAAGATGAGTCAGTACCGCTCAGAGCAATATTAAAACGTATCAGTAATAAGTACATGCATAGTGACTATAGTCATGTTTCCTTATATCGGGATGAGCATTTAGTCTCGAATATCGATAAAGATTTTGGAGTTAGAAACGGTGATTTAATCTACCTTAAGCCTGAAGAGAGCTATGTGTTTGTTCGTGGTAACGTTAATAGACCCGGCAAAGTTAATTTTATGCCCGGAAAATTGCCTTATTATTACATCTCCAGTGCCGGGGGTGTCAGTCACACAGGTTCATCATCAAGAATAAATGTAATAAGAGAGGATGGGACGAGATTTCGCTACCAAGGTGAAGAGCTTCAACATGCAGACACCATAATAGTGCCTCTGTCTACGCGTGCTTTCATTATGGATTACCTGAACCCGGTAAGCACAGTTTTATCGATGATAACTACAATTATCGTGCTTACCAATTAGATTGTCTGTCATAGCTGATATAGAATCATGTATTAAGAAACGTTCATGACTGAGAAAAGTAATGTATAATTTACAATGTATGATTTACGATGTATGATTTACAATGTATGATGTAAGATGTATGATTTACAATGTAT
>PWNZ01000263.1 GCA_003564135.1 Candidatus Cloacimonadota bacterium | reverse complement strand
TTCAACCATACCTGCACCACTTAGAGGGTTACTTTCAGCTAACCCTCAAGAGGTGGTGCAGGTCATAGGTAAAAACACGCTTAGCGTGTTATTATTTGCAACTGAGCCGTTATTGCGACTCATCTAACAAAAAAAGACACTTATTGTGTCAAATAAAAAAAAGGAGAATAACATGAGAACAAAAATAAATATAAACCCATTAAGAGGGATAGTTATAATAGCCCTGGCTATGACAGTTGGTATGTTGGCCGCTAACTTTAGCGGTGGTTCTGGAAGCGAAGAAGACCCTTGGCACGTTGCGACGGCCTTGGATCTTAACAATTTAAGAAATCATCCTGACTCCAGTTTCATTCAGGTCGATGACATTGACCTGTCCGGTTGGGGTAACTGGAGTCCTATAAGTAATTTCACAGGTTCTTTCTTTGGTAATTATTATACTATAGAAGGACTTAATGTAAACACAACTGAGGAGGCCGGGCTATTTGGCTATTCAACCGGTGAAATTATCAGACTAAAATTAGTTAATGCGAAAATAATTGGTGAGTATGCTGCCGGCGGTATAGTTGGCTTTAATAGCGGAACCGTATTATTATGCTCTGTGTATAACAGTGAGGTTTACGGTGATTATTTCGTCGGCGGCATTGCCGGAGAGAATGACGGGATTATAAAAAAATCATTTGTTCACTCGGCTAATATTCATGGATATTGGGATGTTGGCGGTATCACCGGTGATAACCTTTCCGGAGAATTAATAAACTGCTATACTCATCCTTCAACTTTTGTTTCAGGAGTAGATTTTGTTGGTGGCTTGATTGGATATAACTCCAGCTTGGTCGAATATTGCTATTCCACAGCTGAAGTTGAGGTAGGGGGAACAACGCCTCCCGAGAATATTTCAATGCGGGTCGAGCAAAGACTAAACGCCGGTGAAAGGTTAAACGGAAGCGGATACATTGGCGGTTTGATTGGGTATTCCGGCAGTGGCGGCTCTGTAACTGCATCTTACTGGAACACCGAAACCTCCGGACAAAACACTTCTGCCGGCGGTTATGGCAGAACAACCAACGATATGACTTATCAATATTCTTCCAATACATATGTTGATTGGGATTTTGATGTTGTCTGGAGATCTGATATTTATTTTGAGAATGCCGGATACCCGCACTTAGAAGGTGGTGAATGCAGACTGTTAATGATAGTAAAAAGAGGTGAAGGTGATATTTATACAAATACAAAATTCAACCAAGCTTTCGTTGAATTACAGCAACAACATGGAAGAGATCAAATATATCATGGAAGAGACGGTTGGGGAATTAGTTACTACACCAGTGATTATCATTCAAGCGGCGAAACCGGTTCCGGGAAAATATACGATGATGCGAATGATCCGGAAAATTATGAGACGGGTGAACGTTATGCTCATTACAGACCTCCAAGGTTTTGCCCCGTTGGTTCCAGAACATATGGCAATGCCTATGAAACTATAAGAGATAGTAATGACTGGCAAGTAGTTGCTGGTCATATCCGCCGATCTACAACCGGTCCCCCAAATATTCCCAACCCCCATCCCTTTCTTTTCCAGAGGGGAGGAGATCCACTTGGGCAAAAGCGTACCTTTAGCTTTGCCCATAACGGAACTGTATCATTTACTCCAAGGAATGCTATGAATACCTGGCTCACTAACACAGTTAGCAGTGAAGGTTGGGATGAAAATTTCTGGAGCGATTATTACTGGCATAGTATGCAGGTAGATTCCAAGCTATATTTTGGATACATAATGGCTCACATCAAGCTTCAGGATTGGGACATATTGAGAGGTTTACGGGAAGCCCTATCAACAGTTCAGATGAACTCTGCTGAAAATGGCTGTTCCGCCTGGAATTTTGTGATGACGGACGGGTTTGAGACCTTTTCTTACAGACGGTATAATGTAGAACATGAACATGTTAATGAAGAAACACATACCTTAGAATATCGTGTATTCGATAGAAACGAAGGTAGCGTTGCCGTTGTGATGTCCCAATTACCATCTGATTGGTCTGATTGGTACGGCATAAACTCACTGGAAGATGATGAATTGATATTCATCCCCTCAAGAGGTCAGCCGCAGCTTTTCAAAGATTTCTCATCACCGCAAGAACTTACTTGGGTGAAAGAGCCTGTCTTTGACTGGGCTATAACAGAAAACCACATATTTTCTTGGTGTAGTTTTCCGGTACTCAATGCGTCATATACGGCTATCCAGACGATGGGATACGGGTTTGACCGTGCTGTTGAGGTCAGAGATGATGGACTTCCTTATTATTCTTTTATTTGGAGAGAAACACCTTCTGATCCTTGGGAGCCAGGGATTCCTAATAGTATAGATTTCTTCAACAGTAGTAGAGGTTATAGGATTACCCATGAGCCCCTGCTTTCCGCTAATTACGGTGCCGAGATAAGCGGTGAATTGTGTGCCCGCGATATAGAGGCTACTCTGGAGCCTTACAAAGATAATTGGGTAGGCTACTGGTTAGCCAATTCCCAGACGGTG
>PWNZ01000209.1 GCA_003564135.1 Candidatus Cloacimonadota bacterium | reverse complement strand
GCTTGACGTCCACCCCCGATTTTGCCACCCTCGCACCATGAAAGCGACACGATCAGCCAGCCTCGGACCTCAACAGCGGCCCCTCACCGGGAACCGCCTAAAAAGCAATTTCTTATCAGGCCTCAGGCTGGTTGTATTTCTTCTCTTCGGCATCTTTTTCTATGCCGGTCCACTTGACGCGCAAGTGGGGAACCAGTTTTCGATCCCCCCGGAAGCCACCAACTGTGATGTCATTGTTGTAACGAATACGATTGTCAATAATGGGGTTGTTCTTTCCGGGTTGTTTGTCACCAACGATCTGCCTTCCGCGAGTTTTGCCTTTGTGACGAATTCGGCGGTGATTCATCTGCCAACCGGCGAGGTGTTGACTGGCGAAGACGCGAATCCGGATATCAATAACAATTACACGAACCTCGTATGGGATTTCTCCGACGTGGTGACCCCGTCGGGAATAACCAATCCGCTGATCACCGAGGTGTACTTCAATTTCACTCCGCCATCCGGCGGCGTGAAGGAACACTACGAATGGTTTGAGATATATAATCCCAGTACGAACGCTATCCTGCTGGACGGCTGGTCCGTGATGGACACGGCCCCCGGTCAGTTCGATGCCTTGCCCACCTTCACGATTCAGCCGGGCGAGTTCGTAATCATTGCGGGTCGCACGAACGCCTTTCTTGAGTTGCATACCGGCTATACGGGACAGTTGTACGAAGTGGCCGACGGCACGATCGGGTCCGGGCTCAACACCTTCGGCGATGGCGTGGTTCTTCGGGATGCCGACAATAATTGGGTGGATGCGGTGTCGTACGGGGCTTCCACGGCGGCGTTCAGCCCGTCGGTACCTGTTCCCGCATCAGGCTCCTCCATCGAGCGTGATCCTGCAAACAACGATACCAATAGTCGCAATGATTGGAAGGCGCAGCCGGAGCCGAATCCCGGCAGCGGTAATTTGCCCACCGGTTTGCAGAACGGGGACACCATCCGCATTGTGTACGAAGTGGAAATCGGTTGCGATGCGGTGTCCGGCCAGTTCTTCAGCCGCGCCGGATTCGAGCAGCCGCCGGGAACGTCGCCGGGCACGCAGACGGGCTCTGCGTTCCTGCCGATCAATCAGCCCGATCTGGTGGTCACGAAGACCCCGATCCTGCAACCATCCGGAGTCCTTGATTTCGTGACGTGGACGGTGCGTGTTGAAAACGCCGGCTTCGGGACAGCGCAAAACGTTGTGTTGCGTGACACACTCGGCGCGGGGCTGGAATTCGAATCGTTCAGCGTGAACCCAACGAATGCCGTATGGGGCTCGAACGTGGAATGGGACGAGACTGTCATTCCCGACCTGGCCGCCTTGGGCGAAGGCGAATTCGTGGAGGTGGAAATCACCGCGCGACTCATTGCGTGCAGCGATTTGTTCAACCAAGCCGACGCGCATTGGGGTTGCAGGAATCTACAAGTCCTGCCGAACGACATTTGTGAGGATACCGCGCTGGAAAATGAAACGGCCACAGCCGGCATCCAGTTCCTGGATCGGTATCCGCGCTTGCGCGGAGCGCTGGAACCCGCCCCGCTCGGCGTGGCCTATTGTGCGGGATCCTCATTGACCCTGCACTTGACCAATGAGGCCGGGCCGAACATCGGGCCCGCAGTCAATATCGTCATCACCAATATGATTCCTGAAGGGTGGAGCATCAGCGGCGATCAGGTGGATGTGGATGGAAACATCAACATTGACTTCATCCTCGCCGGCGGGGAAACCAGCATCGTGGTGAACGTTGAAGCGGGCGGGACTTGCCCGATCCCGGACACGCCGCAGGCCATTTACTTTTTCCATGACTATGATGACGGGTGCGGCAACCCTTATTTCGGTCCGCTCCTGTTCACGCAAAGCACGGTAATGGAGGAGCCGGCCGCTTCGGTCACGAAGATCATGCCGGGTTCCGTGTCGGGCGACGATGTTTCGTTCCCCGTTCGCATTGAGTTGACCTACACGAACTTTGCCGGCACCGAAGAAATCACATTGACGGATATCTTCCCGAGTCATGCGAGCCTGTCCGTGGATAACATTTCAGCGGGTGGCATGTTGTCCGGCGGGGCGGTCATCTGGTCCAATCTTGTGCCCGGCGCGGGTAGCGGCGTGCTGACCACCTCCTTCGACATGGTCATTTCCGATCCGTGCGCGGTGCCGTCCGGCGCCACACTTTTCAATCAGGTGTTCGCATCCGCGTATACGGATTGCTTGGGCTGTCCGCGCGAGGTGGCGGGGAGCGGATTCCAGTTTCCGCTGGACCTCTCGCTGGGTGTCGGATGTCCGGATCCCGGTTTCACCAACGGATGTAGCTTTGCCTCCAGCAAGTCCGTCGCCCCGTCGCTGGTTGAGGTGTGTGAGCCGGTGGTGTTGACGCATACCTTTACAGACCTGGTCGGGGAGGACGATTGGAGCGGGTTCGTGTTTTCCTCGGATTTGGCCGGAGGAATGGGGTATCTCGACACGTCAAACGAAGTGGCCGTGGTCGTGGACGGATCCAATGTCACCG
>PWNZ01000039.1 GCA_003564135.1 Candidatus Cloacimonadota bacterium | reverse complement strand
GAACAGGTTAATTCTGTCGATTCTGTCGGTGTCTATTTCGGCTCTTAATACTGTGTTAACGAAGCCGGTATCAATATTTGAGATGTTCAGCTCCAGCTGTCCGTGGCTTCTGGTCATCATCTCGGAAGGCAATCTAACTTGGCCTTGAGTTTCGTTTATGCGCAAAGGAAGAGAGGCTACAGAGTATTTCCTTCCGTCTCTACTCTCGTAATGAGCTAAGATAACAGGCCTTATTCCGATGTTGCCCTGGGCATCATACGATATTTGGTCGTCATCAGCCAACTCTATCCGAATATTAGACAGTGTTTCGGTTATTCGCTCATTCAAGTATGAATTTAATTCTTCTTCCCGTCCATCGCCTGTAATATCTTGAGTTATTGGTAAGTTTCCAAATATGTTCTGCATAATGTCCTTAGCTTGTGTCCAGTGGTGTAAGGCATTCATGAGGTTTTTAGCTTGAAATTCTTGATCACCATTATGTATATATGCGCTGATCATATTCTTGTTATCATTCAGCCTTTCTTCAACTTCCTCCTGGTATCTGCTACGAGAAATTCTAACTATACAAGTAATCACATTATCCCTGGGGAAGTCATCATAAAACCTGACAAAATCTATATCACTGAGAACTTCATCGGTGTAAATAATACTTCTTTCTTCAATAATCCTCTGTTCGGTTTCACTATATAACTGATCCTGATATGTTGCTTTACTGGAAATTGTTCTTTTTATCTCGGAAGTGACTTGCGATCTAATTCTGGCTGATAAATCATTCATAGCTCTGTCTCTAGCCAGTGGCCTTGCCTCTGAATATCTCCCTTCTACTATATCGGCCATTCCTTCGCCCCAGTAGTAGTTATCATCCCTAACCATAAGTCTGATCTTGCTGTCTAGTTCTTCTTTTCTTTTTTGCTCACTTCTAATCGAATCATTGCCAAAATTATTTTGGTGTTGTGTACACGACATTACCGATATAACTGTAAGTAAAAGAGAAATTAAAATAACTATATTATTTTTCATAGTAACCTCTATCTTTTATCCTAGTGTTTTTACCTGAAATCTATGTTCATTAATAACTATTTCCTGTCCTGGCGATATGACATGAATGTCATTTTCAATTTTAATGAAGAAAGCATTTTTTCTTCTGATCAATCTAGTGTCACCGGCTAAGACCTTGCCATCTTTGATTCCAAAACTTAAACTATCGATCATCAGAACATGACTAGTTCCTGGCAGGTTGATGACCAGCCCTGCTATACATTCTTTGCTGCGAACAATCCTAAAATCTATATCAACCACTTTAGCCAAAGTAAGCAGGTCTTTTTCTCTGAGGACTTTTGTATCAAACCTCTCACCGTTGATGTAACTACCACCTGAGCTTTGCAGGTCGTCTACTTTTACTTTATCTTTTTCAATCTTAATCCGTAAATGAGGTCTGCTGATGTGCCTATCGTTGTACGGTATATCGATATTTACGCCTTCTTCTTCTCTACCTAATATCAAAGATGTCTTAGTATGAACTCTTATTTGGTGCTCATTTTCCCTGGATATCAGCATAAAACCGTTCTTCAATGTTGCTTCTTCCAGAGCTTTCAGCAGCACCTTACCCTGAAGCAGATCCCCATGCCTATTTATCAAGACTTTGAGCATATTTCTAATAGTAGCGGCATCCTCAATCTCTATTATTTTGTATATCTGTTCCATCTCATCGTCGGACTTCTCAAGTTGATGGTTTATCTCCTGCCGGAAAGATTGAGATTCGGGGGTTTCAGGGTAGCGGGTTTCCAGTTCTCTCAAGACAATATCAGCTTCGGTTATGCTTCCTGAATCGAGTAATTCTTTAACTTTTTCCAATTTTTCTGTAAACTCGATTTTCATTCTTTCTTCTTTTTCATAGCTGATTAATTTCGGATAGGTCTCGGCAAGTTTAGGATGATAGGGCAAAAGATTGGTTATCTGCTGTTTTTCAGGCTCGGATAAAAATACACCTTGCGCGGGCTTACTCAACCGTTCCTGAACTTTCATATACTCGACATAAGCAATCTGTGCTTTCTTAGGATCGTCGTTGGTATAATCGAGAAGCCTCTCCTTAAAGGCTTTTATCTCGACGTCATGGGGAAAGTATAGCAAGAATCTGTCGGCTAGCTCGAGTGCGGCGACAAAATGTCCATTATCAACTAATTCCTGTCGTTTTTGTATCTCATTGTTTATTTCTATCAATTCCTGCTCGTATTTTTTTCTTGCAATGTAAGAGGTCACCAACAAACTTAATGCCATTATAAAAGCTATACTCAGAAAAATAGCAGCGGTATAGAGTCCCTGCCGGCTTCTGATTCTCAAAAGGTTAAGCTCGTGCTGCCGGTCACTTATTTCCTGCTTCATGGAAGTGACGGTTTCAGGGTCAGCAAAATTAACAGCTACAGAAAACAACCTGCTTCTGGTCATTTCATCAATGACATCTAAAGTCAGTCTGCGGTCATTACCGTTCTGTGATGGTATCCGTTCTAACGATGCCCGGGCAGCATAATTTGTACTCAG
>PWNZ01000069.1 GCA_003564135.1 Candidatus Cloacimonadota bacterium | reverse complement strand
GCTCATCATTGAAGTGCAGGTTATACATATAGAAGCCGGTGGCAACATATCTGCCCCGTTCATCTTTGCCGTCCCAGAAGACATTGTATTCCCCTTTAGTGATATAGGCATCAAAGACCCGCCTGACAAACTGCCCTTTGACGTTGTAGATTTCGATTACCACTTCGCCGGATTCCGGTGCTTCAAAGGATATAGTAGTACCCGTGCTGCTGCGTGTCTGACCGGCCTGCCTGTCGGAATGCAGATATGTAACTGGATTAGGGAAATTCCGCAACTTAAACTCCCCGTCTCTCAGTCTCTCCGTCACTCCGTCTCTCTCTTCATCCTCGATGCTCGTCGTTGGCTTATGATATTGGTACGCTCCCATATCTATTTTGCCATCCACTATTCTCGGGTTCCCTGCTAAATCATACTCCGGAAACTCAAAATCCGGTATATCCAGTGTCCCCGCACCCCGTGCCGGTGAATCTTCAGATAGAGAATATGGAGGCAACCCCTGATCATTATCCCCAATAAAAAGCGGATCAGCATCTATATTCCCCTCACCCCAGTTAAGAATAAACTGGACATTAAGATAAGAAAATATCGCATCTTTACCATTTTCTATCAATGAATGATTTACATTGATAATATCCGGCCCTTCTTGACTCGGACGTCTCCACAGCAATACTTGGTAATCGCTGCCATTGTCATAAAAAATGCTGTTATAAACTGATAAGACATATCTGATGCTATAGTTATCAATCGCAAAAGCGGCCGGATTAAGGGCATTATCTATTCTGTTACCGGCAACAGTAGCATTTACAAAACGTACGTTTGCGCGTACATTAAGCTGCATACCATATTCGTAAAATTGTTCACCGCTACTGGAGTTGTTGGTTAACTCAAAATTAGCCAAGGTTATGTGATGAGACTGTGGATTCAAAGGGACACCTGAGAAATTAGTTCTGCTTCCAACACGAGGGGAGTGATTATTATGAATGCGAATATTTTCACCATACATGACATCTGCATTCCACATGCCGACGACGTTAAAAAGTCGTGAATTACCTTTTCCAATCCAATTGTTATTGATATCTATATTTTTAAGAGTAATGTTGTCACAGTTTTGAAAATGAATAAACCTGCTGCTTGCTTCGGTAATATTATTGGTAATGATTATGTTTTCGAGAGTAAAATTCTCTTTCCTAGAAATATTCATTGCTCCAAAAGCAATATGGGGATACCCAGCGGCGTTATAGGCATTTGTCAGTGTTAAGTTCTTAATCGTAAAAACATTTTCTACTGCGGGGTTATGACTCGAAGGAATCGGAGACAAAAGCGTATAGTCATCATCCCCGCTCAGTATGGTAGTCTCCTTATTATCACCTTTTATATCAACAAAATCTCTAATACCTACAGGAAACCACTGGTCGTTTAGAGAAGGTGAATATATGCCCTCGGCAAGATGAATCGTTCTTCTTTCTGCTCTGTCGGGACGGATTCTCATTAAGGCTGTGGCGATTCGCTGCATCGGTTCTTCCGGAGACAGTCCGCTGTTACTGTCACACCCGTCAGGACTTACATGTAAGTCTGCCGACACAAGCTCCATTTTTGCATTGTTAATAATGACTTGGAAACCGGGCGGCACATTCTCCGGAGGCACGGAAAAGAAAAAAGTATCGGGAGAATCTCTAACTGTCATTGTGTCAAAAACGAGGACTGGTTGCCCTGTTCCATTCAGAGTTAAATCGGCAGCATATGATCCGTAGTTTAAATAGAAACTATTCGGTTCATCATTACAAAAAGTAGTTGCACTGGAAGCGAACAACCCGCCAAATCTACCGCCGGTGTTATACCTGACAATATTTCCGATTAGTATAATATGTCCCCCTGACATAATTCCACCTGCCAGGTGTGGTGAGTGATTATACTCAATGATGCAGTATTCTATTGTAAGGGTGGACAGGCTATGCACATAGACTCCGCCATATCTGAGATCATAACCGTTTGTGATTGTGAAGCCGGAAAGGATTGCTTCCGCAAATCTGCCGGATGTTACTACCGTTCCGTTGCGATTGCCGTCTATTATCGTCTCTTTTATATATCTTCTATCGTAACTTTCAATACCGTAGAGACTGGTGATGACAATATCTTTATCGCTGAAACTGATATTTTCGTAATAAGTACCCGGGTGGACAATAACTGTGTCTCCATCTTGAGCGGTGTAAACAGCTAATGAGATGGTTCGATAGTCTCCGTTTCCATCCTGACAGACATGATAGGTTCTCGGATAGAGAGGAGCTAAAGCTGTTAAAAGCAGAACAATAAACAGCATTGATTTGACGGTTTGACGGTTTGACGGTTTGAGTTTCATTTCTTCTCCTTATTTAACAGCAACACGGATTTTACAGATTAAACAGATTTTACGGATTATTAATAATCTGTGTTATCCGTTCCATCCGTGTTGCTATATTGTTTTACGCTATCTAACGATTAACATCTTTCTGGTTATCGTTTCTTTAGCTGTTTCCAGTCTATATAAATAGATCCCGGAACCTACTTTATTATTGTTATTGTCTCTGCCGTTCCAGCCGACAGTATG
>PWNZ01000001.1 GCA_003564135.1 Candidatus Cloacimonadota bacterium | reverse complement strand
GCCGACGTACCAGCCGACTGAAAGTCAGCGTTCCATTAATCTGCGGAATCTGAGAAATCTGCGGGAGAAATTTTAAACATAGTAAACGTCCATGACATCCTCAACGAAGAACCAAGAACCAAGAACCAACATAATGACACCCGAGGGGATGATTATAATATTAACGAAAGAGACGAGAGTCAGCTGTGAAGGCCATTATTCGGTGCTTTTTCGGTGTTCTCGGTGGCTGAAAATGAATTTGAAACATAGGAAACGGACATGGCTGTGAGAATGAAGCACCAAGAACAAAGAACTAAGCAACTCACATTACCTAATCATTATCATTTTCCTTGTTTCGGACAGTTGATCGGTCTTCAGCCTGTAATAGTACACACCGGATGACATCTCTCTTCCTGCGGCATCTCTGCCGTCCCAAACAATCTGATAGACCCCTTCACTGTGAATCTCACTGACAAGATTTTTCACAAGCCGGCCTCTGATGTTATATACAGAGATTTCTACATTGGTCTTTTCAGCTATTGAATACTCGATAGTAGTATAGGGATTAAAAGGATTGGGATAGTTGTTCCCGAGACCGGTTACAAGTTGGGGCGCTTTTTGTTCTATGTGTGTATGTTCTCCCGTTTTGAAGCTCCATACAGGAACATTTTCAGCATCATGCCCGGTCTCCGAGGATATGACATCGGCGATTTGCCTGTTTCTCAGATTACGGATGCGTGCCTGTTTGTCGGTATCCACCGGTTCTCTGTCTTCTTTTCTCCAATAATCGGGAGAAGAGGTTGTGGGAACTATTTTCCAGTAATAGGTAGTGTTTGGTTTTAATATTTCAGGCAGAGCTTCCCGGCAGTTGAACTCTGTCCGGTAAGAAGAAAACCACACCCATTCAAAGTCATCATCTTCGTCAAAGATACCTGTTTTATTGAGATAGACTTTGAAATAACCGGGGTCTGAGCGGTAAGGATCAGTATAGAAACCCCACTCTAAACGTGCTAAATCGAGCGGCACATCGGTCGCTCTGTCGGCAGGTACCGGATTAACGGCAGTTGCCGGTATCGGGTGTCTTTCTATGCTGAATCTCCAAAGCGGTACGTTGCGGGCATCACCTCTGACACTATAGTTAGAGGGATTATATCTGGAACTGATCTGTCGTCTTTGTCTGTTTGAGGTTTCATCTCTGTTTTCCGGCTCTCTTGTTGTCGGAACTACCTTCCAATAGAAAGCATCGGCATAATCCACATCTTCGGGCAGTATATCTTCGACAGAGTATAAATCTGTGTTATTTTCTTTTGGCACCCAGATATAGTCATCGTTAAATTCAGGCTCATCACCGAAATAGAATCTGAAACCGGCAGGATTCCGATACATAGCATCCACCGTATAAATCCAGCTTACTGCCTGAAGTTCTTTAGTAACGGTATCCGACTCGTTTTCCGGTTCGGGTCTGACGGCAGTGAGAGGATAATCTTTAATCATATCTTCGTCTATCCAGCGGAGATAAGGATAGCCCATATTCAGTGTTAGGTCAGTGTCATAATTCCATACATAATCAAAATCCCAAGCGAAGTAAGTATCCTCTTCGAACGGATATCTCATTTGCTCACTCTCTTTTCCTGCTCCCCCGGCAGAATGGTCTATTCCGGAAAGATTAACATCCCAATAGCACTGTTCTATCGTTCCATAATGGTTCCTTCCGCTGAAGCCGCCGACATAATTTGCTTCATCTATTGCTTTAACCTTGCCTGTGGAGTAGCAGTTAAGCAGCGTGGAGTGGAAGTTTCTTCCTATAAAGCCTCCGGTATGACGGGCGCTTCCGGTGACCGGTCCTCTTGAATAACAATTTTCAACAACACTGTTACGACTAATACTGGCAATAAATCCGCCGAAAGAATCGCCAAAATTGTCGGAAGCGAAAACTGCACTGCTTGAATAACTATTCTTAATAACAACAGAAGAGCCGGCACCGACCAGCCCACCGGTGTTATGTCTACCTGTAACGCTTCCCCGGCTGGAGCTATTAGTGATTTTCGAATTAATGAGTTCCCCGACTAATCCACCGGTTCTAAGAGTTGAAGTGTCATATCCTGCTCTGTTGTGAATATTGGCCGAAGAATGACAGTTGTCGATTTTTGTGTCGCTACCGACTATACCGGCTAATCCACCGGCGACCTTATATCCGTCAATATTGACATTCTCCAGAATAATGTTTCTCAAAACTGCACCGCTTCCTCCGCGACCGACACAGCCGAACAAACCGTAGTAATATCCGTGCCATGCTGTTATACTGAGATTACTGATGGTATATCCGTCTCCGTCGTAAGAGCCGCTGAAAGGCTGACTTCTATCATAGTATCGAGTATCACCGCCGATAGGTCGCCAGCTTTCAAAACCAGATAGGTCGATATCGGAGGTTTGAATATAATGAGCTTCGAGATTATATCTCACATTGTCCAAATGTTGAGCATCTTGAATTTCGTAAGGCTCTTCTATACTTCCTCTTCCTGCGGCATATCCGCCGGGAACGGAAGCTGCATTGACTAAGTTGGAACGAAACGATTCTTCTTCTCCATAAACAGCCCTAATGTAATAGGAGTTTGTCTCAAAGAGTTCAACTTCCCGGTCAAGATAGCGGTTAATGTTACCCGGCACGGCATTATAGAGTACTCCATTCTTAAATATTTTGTACAGATCGGGGTTCCCATAGCTCGGTGGCTGCCATGTGAGTTCTGTTTCCGATTCTTCAACCACTGAGGCATTTAGCCTTGCGGGTGGAATTAACTCCGGAAAGCTCTCTGTTCTCGGCTCGGATAGATATCTTAACCAGGGATAAGTTGTCTGTCCCTCATATCCGATATCCCAGACATTCTCGAAATCCCAGTTTTCATAAGTGGTAACTTCGAGCATTTCTGCGGTCGTCATCCTGTTACCGCCTCCGACAGAATATGACACACCTGTTGTCTCGGTATTCCAAAAACTGTTAATAATATTTACATAGTGCAAGACAATACCTACCAGACCGCCGGTAACGCCATACTCGCCGGGAAAAGAAATTTGCCCGTTAGAGTATGAGTTTTCAATATGGCTCATCCGGGCTGTTGAGCAGATGCCTCCGGCAGCTCCATTCTCTGTAATTCTCAGATGGGCCTTGTTGTAACTGTTTTTTACAGTGCTGGATGTCAAATAGCCAACAATCCCGCCGGGATTATTTGCTGCTATTGTTCCTTCGGTAAAACAGTTTTCTATTAATCCGTCTGAGAAGCTTCCCGCCAGTATTCCGCCATGGAAACGGACTTCAAAATTTCCCGTTACGTAAGAGTTATTTATTGTAGTAAAACGAGCGACAGCGACTAGACCTCCGGTATTACTATGCCCGATAATATTGACATCCGTGACACCCAAGTTAGAGATAGTCGCTTCGGAAGTTCTGCCAAAAAGTCCTAATTCGGTTCCCGCATAATTATCGATTGTCAGGTTGGCTATCGTGTATCCGTCGCCGTCAAGTGAACCGGTAAAGGGATTGCTGCTGTTTCCTATAGGAATCCAGCCCTGACCTTCGTTGTACGGCGAAACCCCCAGATCAATATCGGCGATTTGCAGATAATGATTGTCCTGATAATCTGCACCCAAATAATGATTGATATTGGCTAAGTGTTCTGCCGTCTTGATTAACCAAGGGTCTTCTGCTGTACCCAACCCACCGGCGAAGTGTGCTGATATAATCAGAACATAACCGGTCATAATAAAAACTAAACTTAGCTTTCTCCAAAAACTAAAAAGCATTCCCTTATGTTTTTTAAAACGCATCGGAGCCTCCTTTGAAGTAAAAACATAATGTTTCTATATTCTCTATGCTTACTGTATTGTGAAGCAATTTTCATTCCTAAATTAGAACAATTTTAATCATTTAGTAAACGTCCATGACTTCGTCAATGAAGAATGAAGAATGATGACACCCGAGGAAATGATTAAAAATTGCCGGCTAAAGCCGACGTACCAGCCGACTGAAAGTCAGCGTTCCGGAATCATCATTTTGGGTTTTTGCAATTATACATCATACATTGTAAATTGCAAATTACTTTTAACAGTCATGAACGTTTCTTATCTGAACAGAGCAAGGATGTTCTGCTTACTTTTTCAGCAGACTTTCCAGCACCTCTTCAACCGTGGGAAAGCTGGCAGCATCTTTGTAATGTGACATCCTGCGATAGATTTCTGCGGATGCTTTATGGAAACCGTCAGGTAAGGAAGCAGCAGCAAAAGTAGCAGCAATTTCGTGCATTTCACCTTCAAATCTCCACGCTTTAGCAGTGACCCGGGAAGTTCTTTTATTAGCGTTTTCTGCCAGTTTAGACCCATCTCTGGACCATTCATACTCGAGATGATCTCTCACACCATTTTCTTCGGCTAAGGCCAAGATATTGCATAGCAGGGCAGTTGTGCCTTTAGTATAGGATGCGAAGCACATCTTGATTGCCGAAGCTTTGCCAATCTCAGTGCCCATAGTATGCACTTCTAAATTACTTTTAGGAAAGCAAGCGGCAACATCAGCTGCTTTCGGTCCTGACAGATAGAGACTTGTAGCACCTTTTTCCCAGGATGGATTACCAATAATCCCTCCATCAACGTAATCTATACTAAACTCCTGAAACTTTTTGGCCATACTGCGGGAACGATCAGGATTAATGGCATTAGCATCAACATAAATACCGTCATAACTTGAACTGGTTATCAGCTGAGCTACATCTTCTGCATAGGCCGGTGGACAGATAGAAATAATTATCGAACAGATCTGACAAAGCTTATCAATATCTGCAACTTCCAAAAGTCCTATATCTTCCGCTCTTTTTCTGCTTTTCTCGCTTCTGCCTTTCGGTACCCAATAGATTTCATTTTCGCCTTTTAGCAACATAGCCGCAACAAATTGTCCCATTTGTCCGGGATGTAATATTCCAATTTTTTTTGCATCTATCATATAATTCACCTCATATTTTTTTAAGAAACCACCACTCAAACCGCAGTTTTATTCTCCGCTGCTTCCTGGTATTTTAACCACTTATCCGGTAATAAGTCGGATCCTAATACGGGACTTCGCAGTGCTAACGGGAGCAATTTAGTCTGTTTCTATGCTATATTCCAGATCAGCGGTATAGATTATCAGCAAACTTGATTCAAGGAATCAGAATCTCCAATATAATATTGTCTTATTTTTTCGAAATAAACACGTCTTTAATCTGCATAAATGGTATTTTCATATCACCTATGTTTACATATTCTTTAGAAACAGCTTCGATATTGTTAAACATATCGACTATGTTACCACTCATCATCGTTTCACTGATAGGATACTTTATCTTACCATCCTCTATATAATAGCTGTTTTTAAGGACACCGGAGATGTCACCGTTAGCATTGGGATTTCCATAGGATAACCGGGCGCATAAAACTCCCTTTTTTACGTTCTTAATTATGTCGTCTATTTGGTTGATACCCGGCTCTATCACTAAGCTGTTACAGGGGCCGACAGTACGCTTCATGCCGGTTTTTTTGGCAGCGTATAACGATATCAGATAGTGCTTAAGCACCCCTTTATCGATAATAGTGGCATTTTCGGCTAAGAAACCGTCAGGCGTAACCAATGAAGCACTTGAAAGTTCGGGGTCTAATGGCCGAGTATGAACAGTAAGTTTTTCATCAAATATTTTTTTACCTAAATGATCAGGGAAGCGACTTGATTTGAAAAGAATACCGGCATTACCCAGGTGTGAGTTTATAAAAGAGACTAACAGCTCTCCGGTAATATAAGGTAACAACACTATGTCGCCGATAAAGCTATCCGGTATCGGTTTAGTCACGATCTGTTCGGTGATTTGCTTAACCAACTGCTCGGTAAAGTTTATATCTAAAAGATCTTTATCTATATCGGCAAGACTGAATCCTGTATAGTTCAAAGAGGACATTTTATTGCCATCTTTGGCTGAAAACATGAGCATAAACTCATAATACCCTTTTGTTTCTTCAAATATTGTCTGATTGCTGTTCATATAGATAAATTTTTCATTGATATAGCTCATGATAGCATCGTAATGAACGGTTGGATATTTATCTTTCATCCTTTCAGTTAATCGGTTGAGTCTGTTGCAGATACCATCGGAATCAATTTTTTGCGGTCCTTTCTCTACGATGAAAGGTTCATGGAATGGCGAGATATCAAAGGCCGGGTCTTCATTTGCCGTCTCCACAGAACTCATAAGCTGCTCCATAGCTGTCTCTATGGATTTTCTGTCGAGTTGGTTTAAATTTGTCGTCGCCTGTTTATTCTCTTTTAAAACCATTATCGATAAGCTTTGAGATTCGAGCGAACGGAGCAGGTTTAGTTCCTTAAAAACGACATTAAACTCTTCTTTTGTAGTTACATTCAGATCTATAGAAACTTTATCAGCCCCTTTATCCAGCAACGATTGCATAGTATCTTTTAATATATTTTGATAGTTCATTACTTACCTCCAATATTGACTTTACATTTGATTGCCGGACCACCCATACCTACCGGTATTGGCTGCTTCTTGCCACACATTCCTGCTGAGATCCACACTAAATCATCAGACACTTTCGAAACAGTTTTTAGCAACTCGAAAGCGACTCCCGATATTGTGGTCTCTTTCAGAGGATCAGCTATCTTACCATTCTTAATTTCATAGCCAAAGGTAACACCAAACATAAACTCGCTGGTATAGTCAGCCTGGCCATTACCGTGTTCAATCAGGTAATACCCATTTTCTATTGAGGAGATCATGTCTTGGAGTTTATCGTTGCCGGGAACAATCATGGTATTTCTCATGCGGACGATCGGTTCGTCGGAAAAAGCATAGCTTCTGCCGTTACCTGTTAATTTTTTTCCGAGTTTATGAGCTGTTTCTTTAGAAGTCATAAAGTTCTTCAGAATTCCCTTTTCGATAATCAGGCAATCTTCAGCTTTAGTACCTTCATCATCAATAAATATAGGAATCGGACAAAGTTTATCTTGATAATGATGAGCTGCATCAAGCAAATTAATCAGTGGGCTGGCAACTTGCTTTCCGAGATAGTCTATAGCTATCGAACCATTCAACACTATATCTGCTTCGGTTGTGTGCCCAATAGCTTCATGAGCTAAGATGCCGGCTAATTTAGGTCCGAGCACACAATCAAAAGTGCCCGCTTTAGCAAATACGGCTTTTTTTTTCTCCATCAATCGTCCGTAAACTTTATCAATATCATTAAAATAGTCTTTAGGGTCACTAAAAACTTCCTCGAATTGACCCAAACCTCCGAATATCTCCATGTTCTGAATAGGTTCATTGTTGTGAACTGTTGTCATCATAACAACCAGCACAGAGCGAGGTAAGACCGTATTAAATTCAGCGCCGTCGTTAGTAACCAGGCTTTTTTCCATTTCAAGATTAGTAAATGAGACATATCTGGAGTCTAGATCAGAGTATTTTTTTATTATATAGTTATCAATCTCCTGAATGAAGTCTGCTTTAGCTTTCGTGCTGAGCTTTGGTTTGTCTGAGCTAAAGCAATAATCTCCTTGGGCAGGATTAGATGGCAGCGTGACATTTCCTTTGTCCATCTTGGTAACTAAATAATCAGTATTAGCAGTTGCTTTTTTAATCACCTGTTTCATTTTTTCCTTGTTTACTGTAGGTGAGCTGGCAACTCCCCACATACCATTACGAAAAGACCTAGCCATCAGACCGCTCGAAGATGACGCATCATTATGCACCAAAGAGCCGTTAAGGTAGGCCATACTTTGCGATTTATTGTTTTGCACTTTTAATTCTATATAATTATTATTATCAGGCAATAAATCTTTTAACTGTTTAGTATTCACTGATACCTCCTTGCAAATACTGTTCCGCCTTGTTTGTAGCTGCGGATTTTTGCTTAATCAATTTTTGATTTTATTTTGGGAACGAAGTTGGGACTAATCCCAATATTTTGTGTCTAAACTGCGGTACATTACCGCTTCACTGATATGGTTAGGGAGAATTTTTTCACTTCCTTCGAGATCGGCAATAGTTCTGGAAACTTTAATTATTCTGTCATATGCTCTTGCTGAAAGCCCTTTTTTTGTCATAGCTAATTTCAGCAGCTCCTGACAGTCTTTATCGAGTTTACAGTACTTTCTAATACTTTTGGTATTCATCTGGGCATTATTGAAAATCCTATCTTCCTTGAATCGTTCAATCTGAATTGATCGGGATTTATTAACTCTTTTCCTGACATCATTTGATTTTTCTCCTGAGGGCAAAGCACTCAAATCGTTGTATTTAACGGCGGGCACCTCGATTTGAATATCTATCCTATCTAATAGAGGGCCGGATATTCTTGAACGGTATCTTTGGATAGAAGTGTAGGAACAATTACAGGTATGTTTACTGTCAGAGTTACCATGATAACCGCAAGGACAGGGATTCATCGATGATACCAGCATAAATGCGGCTGGAAAGCTCAGGCTGCTGGAAGCTCGGGATATATTGACCGTCCCGTCTTCTATAGGCTGTCTTAAAACCTCCAAAACCGACTTCTTGAACTCGGGCAGCTCATCTAAGAACAACACCCCGTTATGGGCTAACGATACTTCTCCGGGCTTTGGATAGCTACCGCCACCTATCAAGGCAATATCACTGATAGTATGGTGAGGTGAACGGAAAGGTCGAACATTTATCAGGCCGTTTTTATTGCCGGTTATCATACCGGCTACTGAATGGATCTTGGTAGTTGTTAAAGCCTCTTCTAATGTCATTTCCGGCAAAATACCGGGTAATCTGCGGGCTAACATCGTCTTCCCTGCTCCGGGCGGTCCGATCATCATGATATTATGTCCGCCGGCAGCTGCAACTTCCAGTGCCCTTTTGACATGAAACTGACCTTTAACGTCGAACAAATCTTCGATGTTTAATTGATCGGGCGCAAAAAGCTTTTCTATATCAATTTTCACGGGTTGAAGCTTTGTTCTACCTTCTAAGAATTCAACACACTCTTTCAAGCTATCCACAGGGTAAACATCTAATTCATCAATAACGGCAGCCTCTTCAACATTATCTCGAGGGACTATAATGCCATCGACGTTATCCTTCCATGCGGCAGTTGCCATAGAAAGGATACCTTTCACCGGTCGCAGTTTACCATCCAGGGACAATTCGCCAATCAATGCAAATTTATCGAGTTTCTCTGATCGTATCTGCCTTGATGCGTTCAATATTGCTACAGCTGTAGCCAGATCCAGGGCCACCCCTTCTTTACGGAGGTCGGCAGGGGCTAAATTAATAGTATAATTACCACCACCTGAAAACCTGAAACCGGAATTACCGATAGCTGCGGAAACTCGTTCTCTACTCTCTTTAATCGAGTTCGATGGCAAACCGACAATAGTAAATCTCGCTAGACCACCTCTAATGTCAGCTTCTACTTTTATCTGTTCTGCATCTATTCCATTAAGACCATAAGATATTGTTCTTCCGTACATATTTCACCTAAAAAGATACTTGTCAATATTTCTGGATTATATTGGTACACTACGTTAATATGTCAAGAGATTAGTCAGTTTATTTCGTTTCCCAATTAAAATAAGGGGTAAAGCAAAATCACAAAATATATGGGTCAGGAGGTCTGAATTTATCGTTGAAATCTACATCGTCCATTCTCAACACTGAACGCTACCCACTTTGCCCTTCTGTGCACAATGGACGGCTCGGCCGTAAAAACAAATAATGCAGTCGATTTCCGGAACGCTGAATTGGCTGCGTTCCTCGTCGAGATCGCTAGGCTTCGGTTCACGGGGTAAGCCTGCTCTGGTTCTTCTCTCCGGGTTCGTTTTTTCTCGGTGCTTTCGGCGTCCTCAGTGGTTCCTTCCGCTTTTTATTCCCGGACAAGGGCAGGTACCCCATTAAGTAAAAAAGACGACTTAACGGGGTAAAATGCCCTTGTGACCTTGGTCAAGATCCGGAAGAACTTGATACATTCTGTTTAGTAGTCAATGTACCATTATCTATCACCCTTTACCGATGATTTCGTTAAAAAAACTTTTATAAAATGATAGAATGACTTGTGGCTCCGGCAATTTAAAGTGCACCGCAACTCTTCACTGTTCCCCGTTCATTGTTCACTGTTCACCGTTCATTGTTCATTGTTCACTCTCCGGAGTATCCCCGGTAAAATAAAAAAAAGAGATTGGTTGCGTTCCTCGTCTTGCTCGCTAGGCTTCGGTTCACAGGGTAAACCTGCTCTGATTTAAAAGTTTACTACAAAAGCGATGCTCACTGTTAGTACCTTATCAATAATATTCTGCTTTTTTTTGGCAGAATATTGTACGGACAGGACACTGAGCCTGTCCTCAAGTGAAGAAAGCGTTAATGGCAGGCAAAGGACAGGCACGGTGTCCTG
>PWNZ01000083.1 GCA_003564135.1 Candidatus Cloacimonadota bacterium | reverse complement strand
TTTTATTTTCACAAGACAAAAGCAGGGACAGGCACGGTGTCCTGTCCGTACGGATTCAGGCTAAAGCCTATGTTACTTTTGGGGCAGTCTTTGCCCGAACGGATATCAGACCCGCCAAATGTAAACAGGGCATCCTTGCCCTGCTATTGTCAGATACTCAGACTGACTTTTCAAAACCCAACTTGCGCAAGATTTTCTTTAAAAAGTGCATATTGGTGACGTATGTTACAGTGCCGCAGAGTATGGAGTCTTAAAAAATGGAATTGGATACCAAAATACGCACCAATATTTGTTGACAGAAGTTGCCTCTTAAATTTAGTCGTTACCATGTATATAAGAAAGAAAACAATGCGTAACCAAAGCAATGGTAAGCTGTATATCTACCATCAGTTAGTGGAAACAGCCAGAACACCGGATGGGCCTCGAGTAAGGGTATTATGCCATTTAGGTACTTTAGATATTACCGAT
This sequence comes from Candidatus Cloacimonadota bacterium, assembly GCA_003564135.1. Classification (GTDB taxonomy): domain Bacteria; phylum Cloacimonadota; class Cloacimonadia; order Cloacimonadales; family PWNZ01; genus PWNZ01. The sequence continues at coordinate 2,138 of PWNZ01000083.1, read as the reverse complement.
TCAGAGAGGAAAATAATAAGTGTTCTGGTCGACAGGAAAGCCAGAGGATTGAGCAATAGTGGCAAGTTTTCAGAAAAGTTAGAGCAACTTGCAGAGCAAATATATCTCAAGTATTTACTTTCAGGAAAGTTACGGGATATAGAACCTCGGGATGATGGCAAAGCGGAAAAGCAGATGACTCTTCCCGAGGGTAGTATAGTATTCACAAAAAGCTGTATAGAGACCGGTTATCATCGAACAGCAGGAGCAGAACTCGTAGGTCTAAAGTTTTGGCAGTTATTGAAGTTGGATAAGATACTCAGAGAATGTAATTTTTCTGACAGGGAAATAGATTTATCCAAGATAGCTGTTCTTGGTCGGTTAATATCTCCCGGCAGCGAATGCCATATCACCAGATGGTTTAACAAAAAAAGTTCTTTATCTGAGTTTCTGAGCGTTTTTCAAGATACGGTGAGTAAAGATTCGTTGTATCGTATTGGAGATAAGCTTCTGGAGAATAAACAGATGATTGAGAGCCTTATTCGTCCCCGCCTGAAACAGCTTCACTCATTAGTAGACGTAGTATATCTTTACGATCTTACTAATACTTATTTCGAAGAGAGTAAAGCGAAAAGTAAGTTATGCAAACGAGCCAAGAGTAAAGAAAAAAGGGATGATTGTCCTCTTGTTACTTTGGCATTGGTTGTTGATCAAGAAGGCTTCCCCGTATTAAGCAGGATCTATAACGGTAATCAGTCTGAGCCTAAAACACTACCGGAAATACTGATTGAGTTATATGCGGGATTTGACGAATTGCTTGATAAAATGGCAAAACCTTCAATCATTATGGATCGCGGTATAGCAACTAAGGAAAACATCCAATATTTGAAAGACCATCATTATTCTTATTTTGTGGTGGAACGTCGTGACAGCGTGAAGGACTATAATGAAGAGTTCTCTGATTTGTCTGATTTTGAAGAGCACCACGTATCAGGAGAAAATCGTATTTACCTGAAAAAATATGCCTATACAAATACAGCCAGAGTATTGGTGTATAGTATCGGAAGATCAATCAAAGAAAATCAGATTATGAGCAAACGAGAATCTCGATTTCTTGTTGAAGCTCAGCAACTTATCTTATCTAATCAAAAAGGTAGCATCAAAGATTCTGACAAGATACTGGTACGCATAGGTAGATTGAAAGAAAAACATTCTACTATCGCGAGTAAGTACACATTCCAGTTGGATAAAGACCCACTTAACAATCAGTTAGTGAAACAGATAAGATTGATACCCTCTGAGAATGTCCCGACTAAATCAGCCTTTCCGGGATGTTATGTCATTGAAACAGACGTATTATCTTTGAATGCAAAACAGATATGGGACTTTTATACAAACCTGACCGAGGTCGAAAATGCTTTCAAGTCCCTTAAATCAGAACTCGGCACTCGACCAATACACCATCAAAGAGATGATCGCGTAGAGTCACATCTGTTTATCTCGGTATTAGCCTATTCAATATTGAAAAGTATTACTTACACCCTAAGCAAACAAGGGTGCAGAAATGCTTGGACAAGCATAAAATGGATGCTTTCTACACACATGAGGTCTTCGATATTCATTTCTGATATTAATGGGCATAGACACCACATTAGGCAGACAAGCTTCCCTGAAGCTGAAGCTAAAGAAATATACTCTATGCTGAAGATCAAAATCACGAAGAACCAAGTGAAACACAAGCTTCATTTGTAGTACCCAAAATTATGACTCCCCACTGTGCACCAATACTTTAGCCTTCTTATTGCTCAAGTTGGGTTAGTTATTTGGCTCCGGTTTGTCCGTGTTAGAATTTACAGACTACAAGAGGAGTCTCAACCCTTGACTGTAAACAGGGCATCCCTGCCCTGCTATCGTCAGATACTCAGACCGACGAACAAAAAAAATATATCATTTAATGGTCTGTATTCCTTCTCTTGCAGCCGGTCTGCGAATGAACTATTAAGCAGACCAAAGCCTGCCCTCGAGAAATTGGGTCAGGGTCAAGCCCTGCCTCAATTTTGGTTCCGGGTCATCCGGGATAGGTTATTTGCTAACGAAAAGACTTATCTTGTCAGCATTTATTATAGAGTGGTCTCGATATATACTTCGTATGCAGTAAT
>PWNZ01000205.1 GCA_003564135.1 Candidatus Cloacimonadota bacterium | reverse complement strand
TATGTTTAAAATTTCTCCCGCAGATTTCTCAGATTCCCCAGATTAATGGAACGCTGACTTTCAGTCGGTTGGTCCGCCGGCTTTAGCCGGTAATTTAATCATCCCCTCGGGTGTCTTCATTTTTCATTCTTCGTTCTTCATTCTCGCAGTCATGAGCGTTTACTATGTGTAAAATTGATTTATCAGTTATCAGTTGCCAGTGGTTCCGGAACGCTGACTTTCAGTCGGCTGGCACGCCGGCTTCAGCCGGCAATTTAACCATTCTTCTGGGTTTCGTATTTGCCGGAATCTAAATAGCTTCTCCAGTATGATACAGCTTCGCCTCTTCACCTCGCAAAAATTAAATTTACAGGCCGTTAATATTCAGTATATATATATTCTGAAACATTATAGTCAATCCTGACTGTAACGAATAAAAGCCTTATATGGTCAAGCAGAAAATGAACTATCGGATTGGCCTAACTGCAAGGTACTATGCCTATGTTGTTCACATCGAAAAGAATGAGGTTCCGCCAGGAGCAGAAAAGGATTGACGGGTTATCGTGAATCATAGCTTAATGCCTGCTAATCAAAATGAAGATTAGGAGCAGTTATGACACTAATAAACCGGACTATACCATTACATAACAAACGCAGCAGAAAAATCATCTATCAGAGGACTTATTGAATGTCTCACCGATTATTGTTGATACTGCTCTTACTGTCAGCACATGTAATCTCCGATCTGTTCCTCCGTCCGGGTAACGGCATCAAAGGTAGAAGTTTATACAGTTATCTGTTGCTGCATAGTTTAATTCACTTTTTTATCAGCATGTTGCTGACGCTTGTTATTATGTCCTACATGGTCTTTGTGACAATTATGGTTGTCTCCGGAAGTCATTTTTTAATTGATTTGATCAAGACCAAGTTATTAAGAACGGTAATTAAAAGCGGGAATGTTGTGGATGTGATTGATCAATTGGCTCATATAGTAGCGATAGTAGCGGCAACGATGATATTTATCAACTGAATAGGAAACCACCACGGAACCATCTGCTAAAATCGTACCATTGCCCACTAATCATGCAATGGAAGTATCATCTCCCTGAATATAATTCATTATCTATAACGGAACTACCCCACTTCAGAGGAAATGCTAACCCATCTCATTTTAACCCAAATAATGCAGTATATTTCCGAAACGCTGAATTAGCTGCGTTCCTCGCCGAGCTCCCTTTGGTCGGTTCATTGGGTATTTTTACGGGAGATATTGCATATAACCTTTACCGGCTGAAGGCGATGTGCCAGCCGCATAAATACAGAGTACCGTTACACTTATAGAAAACAGGGCCGCGGTATAGTCACCGTAACTGCATTCTCCGGGTTTATCGTATAACAGACCGCCGGGCTGTTACTTTTAACGGCCGAGCCGTCCGGCTAAAGTCAGTAATCCGTTAATCATCCACTCATATTTAAAAAATCGGTTAATCTGGGTAATCTGTTTGCTTAGCTGATCAAGATGCTCAGACGCTTTTGTTCCTAAATATAGGTGTGGTGAAAATCTCAGCAGACTACTCCCATCTATGGGATTCCACCCTTTTTTCCCGTAGTCGCATTGAAGTGTCTACGGGATAAAAGGGTGGAAAAAGGGTAAGGAATGTAAGAGATGCGACTTTTTTGGGGTATCTTAGTTCTATTTATCTAAGATTTAGGAGCATGATCCCGAAGACTAACAGACCTAAGGCAATTCGTTGTTTCATTGTAAACATCCGTTTCCAGAGCCAAATATCGGAAACTATGCTGAACACAACTATGCTGGAAGCGGTAAGAGGATAAGCTATCGGTGCGGGCACAGTATCCAGTCCCATCATAAAGAAGCGGGTCGACAGTTGATTGGGCACACCTAAAATAACCCCAAAGAAAAGATGTTTCCAGACTATCTGCCGGTTAAAGATTAATTTCCATAGAAAAGTGCAGATGAAAGCCGAAGAAAAAAGGATAAAGATAAACGGTGTTTGGTCAGGCTTGCCTAATTCCGCATAAATCTTCATCGTCGAATCGGTAAACCCTGCTATTACAAAGAGCAAACAAATCCAGAGAAAATTATGGAGCGATTGAGTCTCCATGATCAAGAAAAAAGCACCGATAATGACCAATACACCAAGGGCATTAACCAGCCCAATAGTATCGGCAAAAAAGATAACCGACATCACCGTAGGTATTATCACCGCTACCCTCATCACGCCTACGCTTAATGAGAGCCCGTTGATCTTGATATTCTTTTGTAGAATGAAGAAGTTGAAAAGGAAAAAGAATCCGGTAATGAAACCGAACAGCACCTCGAAAAGACCAATTTCCAAGCGCCCTGGCGATTTTTGCAGATAACTGAAAATTGAAGCGAAGAGATAGTTACCTAAAAAGACGGTCATGATGTCGAGTTTGGTATCCTTAGAGAATAGCTGTAACAGGTTGCCGATGGCGACCGAACAAAGTATGCTGAGTGCTATGAATATCATGAGATTCCTTTAGTGTTTATTTTATTTTTATTTTATGAGTTAAAGATTATTCCAGAGCAGGGACCCAGTTAAGTAAAAAAGACGACTTAGCGGGTTAAAATGCTCCGGGGATATTGGTCAAGGGCAAGATGCCCCTGATACATTCAGAGGTTAATGGCAATTTAGGCGTGGCCATTGAACGTAAATCAGGAGACAGATCGCCTAAGAGTCTCTGAGATGCAGACAGCTGGTTGGTGTCCATTATTGTCAGCGAAGGCATAAGTTTAACTCTATTACAGCAATGAGCTATAATTCGTCGGCTACAATTATCTTAGGTCTGGTAACACCGGCCCTGATCTGAGTGAAGGTTTGCAGGAAACATTCTTTACCGTGGCTGTCATTCAAGGCTGAGACGACATCCTGATGCATTTTAAAATCGCCAAATCCTTCTGTTATTATCAGCGGATAAGGTATATCTTCACTCCCTGTTAGGGCTACGCCTATCTCTTTGCCGATAAACTTTATCAACTGCGAATTATCTATACAGGGTATGACCAGACCCTTAACCTTTTTCTCTGCCGCTAATTGCAGGAGTTTGAGGTCGGCCTTATGAGGATAAACAATTATTTTGTTTGCGAGGTCATTGTTCTCTATATCGGCAGCATTCTTTATGTAGTATAGTTTGCCGAAGTTTTCTTTGCCAAAACCGATTATACCGGATATGGTAAGTCCGGAGTAAGATAAGGAAACGATTTTACCTTCTCTGACATCTATTACTTCGGCCGGTAAACCGCTGTATAGCTTTGTAGATTTTCTCAGGTATTGGACAGTTATTGTACCCTTTTTGGTATTGATGTCTGTTATTGTTCCGGTAGTAGGAGAATTCATCATCGCTTTGCGATTGACATCATCTTCTTCGTTTTTACCGTACAGATTTTTGGCCAGCACCTCACCGGTTCTAACAAAATCTCCTTTATTTTTTTTCAGATATCCTTTGATCTGGGAGGCTTTAATCCCGAGAGTCGAGGCAACCTTTATTTTCAGAGGTTTTAGCGGGTAATCTTGGACTTCGCGGATATACAGTGATCCGGATTCGTAGTTTATCTTTTCCAGCAATCCTCTCACAGGCGAGTCAAAGTTAATTCGGTGACTTAGCATCCCTTTGGGATTGAAAGAGAACACTCTCTGTCCATTTTCTATTTCTTCACCTTCTTTCACTAAAAGCCCCTCTTTGAATACTTCCCGGTCAGTTCGCAATTGTGTGATTAAATTGATAATATAGAGGCGAGGCGGTTCGTATTTATCTTCTCCCAATAGCGTGTCGGGATCGACCTGGTCGCCTTTCTCAACGTATATAAGGCCGGGGTAGGGCAAGCTTCTCTCGATAGTCGCTTTTCCGGTGTTGATTTGTTTCCGGTCCACAAAGTCTTTGAAAGCATCGCTGAACTTTATCGCTTGCTGCGGCAGGCTGTATAGATTTAGAGCGTCTTGCATGTGTTCAAAATCGTAGCGACGCTCCTTTCTAGTATCGATAATGACCGGCACTGACGATTCCAGCTCAACTTGCTTATCTTTTTCTTCTAACTCGCATTTTTTAGTGCATTCTATTTCCAGCTTCATCTGTGCTTTGTGATCGAAGCAATGAATCTCTTCGTTATAGATATTGTGCTGCTCTCCTCCATCATCCGATTTGATTTTTATTTTCATCAGCAGGGTCTTTTTCTTAAAAGTTTTAGCGAGCGGCTTTATTGACAGCGCCAATTTCCGATAGCCTTCATTAAGGAGGACATCTTTGGCGGTTTCAGAGGACATTTCGCTCAGTTTCCCTAAGTGGGGAGAGAGAAAACGGTTATCATACCAGAGTTCGGTTATTCCGTTGATCTCGAAAGCATCGTTACAAAGCAAAGCAATTTTATTCTTATTCGCTGCCCCGGTAACAACGCCGCCTGCTGCCAGTATGACTTGAAAATCTTTCAGCAGAAATCTTTTTCTGGAGCTGCTCTTTTCATAGTACATCGCTTCATAGAACTTGCAATCGTTGTCTTTCATTCGGTCAAGGTGACCAATTTTTTGGATATTGAAGTTCATGTTCAGATGGTGCCGGCAGGACATCTTAACAGCCTCTCGGGCAGTGGCATGCTCGATAGCCATTTGCAAATCGTCTTGCGGCAGATAGGTCGGATATAGCATCTTATTACAGATGTAGTTGCGGACATAATCATTATCGACAGATCCGGGCAGCCAACGATTGATATTGTCAAAGCCGGCATCTGCCATGACGTTAGCGATACTATAGCTCATGCCATAGTTAGCGCTGACGGTACGGTAGTATTTATCGAAAATATTGGAAAACAAATCGGTAGTAGCACCACCGATATCAAAAGCGACGACATTGCGATTATCAGAGCCGCTGAAAGTCTCTAACGATTTAAGAACACCTGTCGGTGTGGGGATAATAGCATCTGCAACCAAGTCTTTGAGCTTAGCATAACCCGGAGCCTGTTCCATGACATTTTCCATAAATATGCGGTGTATTTCGTCACTAGCGGGCTGGAGATTTTCCTCTTTCATCGTCGGCCTAATATTATCGACAAAATGGAGATCAAACTTTTTGCCGAAGACAACCTGAACAAAATCACGTGCTTCGGCGTTACCGGCATAAATCAAAGGTATACTGGAAGCGACGCCAAATTTTGGTTTGGGATTTGACACTTTCAGGATTTCGCTCATCCTGATGACTGAAGAATAGGCTCCACCATCTACTCCGCCCGAGAAGAGGATGATGTCCGGATGAAGCAGGTCGATCAGTCCGATCTGCTCTATCGCTGTGCGGTCATCGTTTATCGCTAAGGTCTCGAGAATCACACCGCCGGCACCAAAAGCTGCCCGCTGGGCACTGCTTGCCGAATCCTTCAATGAGAGTCCTACAACCAATATTTGCAAACCACCGCCGGCGCTGCTGGTCGTTAGGTAGCAGACATCCTCGGCAAAATCGAATTTATCAGGTTGCGATGTGGCTTTTAGCAGGCTGACGTTAGTTTTCTTTTCTAACATTTTAAGTGAATTGTATAGCCCGATACAAACATCCTCAAATGGTTTCTCGACGGTTGTGGGCGAGTTTTCTATTCCTTTAATACGAAATTTCCCGTTTTCCGAAGCTAACAACAGCGCTTTGGTAGTTGTACTTCCTATATCGGTTATCACTATATATTGATACTGTTTCATTGATGCTCCTATTTTTTAGGGTTAGCTTAGTTTAAGCAGCTTTCTGATGTTTGATAATATATGGTCAGGGTCGATTTTTTTCATACAATTAAAATGATCTTGAGGGCAGCTATGGTCACCATGCAAGGAGCAAGGTCGGCATGGAAGATCGCTCGATATAACAATAGCTCTTTTATTATGTGGTTTAAATCCCAAGACCGGATCTGTTGCTCCGAATATAGCTATCTGCTTTTTCGCTAATGCAGCAGCTATATGCATGGGGCCGCTGTCATTAGTTATTATCAGATCAAAACAATCCATGAGCGTTATTAGCTGGCGAAGATTAAACAGACCGCACCAGTCATAGACTTTCCGGTCAGTCTCTTTGGCAACGTTATCACACAATTCTTTTTCGCCGGAAGAACCCAGTAGATAGACATCAACTTCACTTTCAGACAAGTGGTTAATAACCCGGGCAATCTGTTGCGGCGGATATTGTTTGGTAGGATGCAAAGCACCGGGGAATATGGCTATCTGTTTCCTTTTTCTAGTAGTGTCTAACGAGAGCAGACAGTTTAAGGTCTTTTTATCGACCTCTTTGGGCAGCTGTTTTAACATGTCATCCTGAATAAAAGTATCCAAGCCCTTAGTTAGAATTAATTGTGGATAGAACTTTTCATCTATATCAAAAGTCCTCTCATCATACAATTTGCCTAACTTCAGAAAGTCTAAACTGCTGAAGTATAGAGCCACGGTGGAGCCGATGCTCTGTTTTTTATGCTTAACGATAGAACAGCGAAGCCTTCTTTTCTTATTATAGGAATTAGTAACCTCGCTGCGGGCAGATATTTTGACTAACATCGATCTCGTCTTCTTATGCAGGTCAATAACTAAATCATATTTATTTTGGCGTACGCTGTTAATTATCTCTTTGGTACTATCTCCGGTAATAATATTGTTGATATAGGGGAAGAAAGTCGGAATATCCTTGTATTGAGGCTTAGTTACATAGTCTATTTTAGCGTCGGGATAATGCTGGCTTAGCACTCTCACGACCGGCTCGGTTAGAATAATGTCGCCTATCGAACTGAAGCGTATCAGCAGGATTCTTTTCAAGTTTTTAAGGGCCGGGGGAACGGCAGTTCTGTTTGGTAGAAAGGATGAAGTCATGGGTACAAAAAGTAATGTATGATTTACAATTTATAATTTACAATGTATGATTTACAATTTATAATGTATGATGTATAATGTGCAATGTATGATGTATGATGTATAATGTATGATGTATAATGTGCAAAATGAAAACACCCGAGGGGATGGATAAAATGCATGGGTTCAGGCCTTTTTTTAACCTGTGAACCCGTTTTATTTACTTTACGGCGTCGGGCAAAAATCAGAGCAGGGGTGCTATGAGCACTAAAGGAGCTCGATAAATCAATTTTAATCATAGGAACTTGGCTATAATATTTTCAACCTGCTCCATAGCATGGGGAAGTTTGTCAGGGTTTTTACCACCGGCCATCGCCATATCGTTCCTGCCGCCACCTTTCCCGTCGACCAAAGCTGCTATAGCTCCCGCTATTTTTCCGGCTTTCAGTTTAGGATGTAGGTCTTCACTAACTATTACCAATAAAGCAACTTTAGTACCTAACACGGCAGCTAACACGCCAACACCGGTTTCAAGCTTCTGTTTGAGGCTGTCCCCTAAGTTTCTTAATGCGTTGTTATCGGTGACAGATACAACTCCCTTAACAAGACTTACACCGTTCACTTCGGTTCTTTCATTCAACAAGTTATCGAGCTCGTTTCCCGCATGCTTCTGCTTAATTTTTTGCACTTCCTGAATTAAAGTGTTGTTTTCTTCGACCAGCTTGTCAATTTTCAGATCTATTTGCTTGATGGGCACACGGAGTTTTTCGGCAATATCGGCAATTGTTTCTTCCATTTTACGGACATATCTCTCGGCAAATATCCCTGTAACAGCTTCAATCCTTCTTATGCCGGCAGCTACGGCACTTTCGGATATTATCTTAAATAGGCCTGTCTGACCGGTATTACTGAGATGAGTACCACCGCATAACTCAAGTGAGCAGTCACCTATAGCAACGGTTCTTACCTCGTCTTCGTATTTTTCGCCGAACAGAGCAACAGCTCCTTGCTGCTTTGCTTTGTCATAGGTTGTAATTGCCGTTTTTATGGAGACAGCTTCTTTTATCTGTTTATTGACAATATCTTCTACTATTTGCAGTTCTCGCTTTGCCGGAGCACTGAAATGAGAAAAATCGAACCTTAAATAGTCGGCTGCTACCAATGATCCTTTCTGCTGGACATGTTCACCCAAAGCTTCTTTTAGAGCTGAGTGTAATAGATGGGTAGCGGTATGGTTTCTGGCAATACTGTGGCGATATTCATTGTCGATGATAGCAGTGTAACTGCGAGAAGGATCGAATTCACCCTCTTTTAATTTAGCGTAATGAACTACTAAGTCATGTTCTTTCTTTACGTCATAAACCGCCAACTTACAGGTATTGTTAATTAAGTAACCTTTATCTCCTATCTGCCCACCACTTTCGGCGTAGAAAGGTGTTTTTCCGAGGACTATCTTATAACTGACGGGGTGGTTGTTTTTTGCTCCTGATTTAATGATTGGTGCATAGCAAAGCACTTTGCTTTCTGTTTGGTGCAACTCATAACCTAAGAACTCGGTTTTGCTATCTTGCTTTAGACGAACCCAGTCTTCCTCTTGTTCTTCAGCCATTTTGAAGCTCGATGCCTCTCTGGCCATTTTTCTCTGTTTTTCCATCTCTTCTTGGAATCCGGCTTCGTCTATAGTCTTCCCCTGCTCTTCAGCTAACAATGAAGTCAAATCTACAGGAAATCCGTAAGTATCGTATAAAATGAACACCTGTTTCCCGTCGATCTGATCACCTTCAGTGGCAGCGATCATTTCTGCAAACTTTGTCAACCCTTTGTCAAGTGTCGCATTAAAGCGGTCTTCTTCAGTTTTGATTATGATCTTTAGATACCCTTCTTTTTCTTTTATTTCGGTGAATATGTCGCCCAGCGTCTTACCGACAGCATCCACTAAAAGATATAAAAAAGGTTTATTAAGGCCTAATAACCTGCCAAAACGAGCTGCCCTTCTTAATATACGCCGTAAAACATAGCCCCTTCCTTCATTAGCAGGATACCCACCATCAGCTAAAGCTACACATAACGCTCTGATATGATCGGCTATAACTAAGTATGGCGTTATCTCGCCGGTCTGTTCGCTTTCGGGAACGTTTTCTGCAACTATCGATTTGATGCCGTCAATTATGGGTGCGAAAACATCGGTCTCATAATTGGAATTCTTACCCTGCAGCACCATACAAAGCCGCTCGAATCCGGCACCTGTATCTACATAATGTTTATCAAGCTCGTGCAGGTCTTTATTTTCATCGCGATTGTAACTGATAAAAACTAAGTTCCATAGTTCGATGTAACGGTTACAATCACCGTTAACTTTACATTGGTGATTTCCTTGACCTTGATAGTCACAAAACTCTTCTCCTAAATCGATGTGAATTTCCGAACAGGGGCCGCAGGGACCGGTCTCACCCATCTCCCAGAAATTGTCTTTATCACCATGGTACTCTATATGGTCAGGGTTGATATCGGTTTCATTTTTCCAAATCTCGAAAGCTTCATTGTCAGTGTGATGAACTGTAGCATAGAGCTTACTTTTATCCAAATCCCATTTAGTGGTTAGCAGTTCCCAGGCCCAGATTATCGCCTCTTTTTTGTAGTAGTCTCCGAAAGACCAGTTTCCCAGCATCTCGAAGAAAGTATGATGAGAACCATCTTTCCCAACCTCTTCGAGGTCATTATGCTTCCCTCCAGCCCGGATACACTTCTGGCTGTTAACGGCTCGGTTGGCTTTAGGGGTTTCTTTACCTAGAAAGATATTCTTAAACTGGTTCATACCGGCATTGATGAACAGCAATGTGGGATCATCTATCGGTACGACAGGTGCTGATTTAATGTATTTATGTTTCTTTTCTTTGAAAAAATGGATGAACTCATCTCTTATCTGTTTGCTGGTTTTCATGGTTTGTTTGTCAGGATTATACCTGTCCTCCTTACGGTTTAAGCGTTCAGGAAAGCCGATAATGCAAGGCTTTTGGATAACAGGTTGTCAAGCTATCTTTGAAGTGTCAATCGTCAAGGAAAATGTACTATGAGCAGAATAGTGAGACACTCATAACTAAGAGATAATCGCACAGGTTTCAGGAATTCCACAGATTAGATATCGTAGGGCCAGGGACGTCTGGACACTAAATTGTGTGCGATTTCTGCCGGTTAAACGAAACTGTAATTTAGTAACTTATCAATAATATTCTGGTTGTTTGACACAAGATGATCATTGGATCACTGGCTTCAAACGGTGATAATTGGGTTTAACCCAGATAATGCAGTTACAGTGAGTATCGCTTTTGTAGTAAGAGTTCATGACTTTGAGAAGTAATGTATAATTTACGATGTACGATGTATAATTTTAGTGAAGACAGACACCCGAGCTAATGATTAAATTGCCGGCTAAAGCCGGCGTACCAGCCGACTGAAAGTCAGCGTTCCGGAACCACTGGTAACTGGTAACTATTTTAAACGTAGTAAACGTTCATGACTTCGTCAATGAAGAATGAAAAATGAAGAATGAAGACACCCGAGGGGATGATTAAATTACCGGCTAAAGCCGGCGGACCAACCGACTGAAAGTCAGCGTTCCATTAATCTGGGGAATCTGAGAAAT
>PWNZ01000180.1 GCA_003564135.1 Candidatus Cloacimonadota bacterium | reverse complement strand
TCGGCTCTTGTCCGGTGTTTTCAAACTCGATGATATACATCTTACCGTAATAGGCATAATGATTACCCCAAGGGTCAGGCCCGTTATCCCAATAAATGCCGCCATCCTGACCCCGAACTTCATTGATGTATTGATGATAAGGATATAAAGCCGCCTCCAGACATTGTGTCTGATGATGCCAATAGCCTATCCAGTGTTCTTGCGGTTGACCGGGCAGCAGTTCGATATCTACTGATCCCTGCCATAATTCTCCGGAAGCTAATAAATAGTGCGAAGCCGGCTCAATATCATGAAAACCGAACTTATATCCATCATAGGGGCTGTTAATGGTCACACCGGGAGTAGGAACCCATCCCGGGGGGGCTCCGGTATAGTTAAAATACATCTGATCAGGATTGTTAACAGGAGGATTTCCTCTCACATCATGAATTCCGCTTTCACGGTCTAATATTCCGCCTTGGCCTTGATCTTGGTTTAACAGCCCTTCTGTATACTGCCAATTATCCCAGTCAGTAGCCGGATCACCAAGCCTCGGGAAGGACTCGTAATGGACAAACAAGTTGTCGATATTATGATAGTATTTATAGTGCTCATCTACCTCTAACGGATACAGGAAGTCAAGTTCTCCGGGGCTCTCTTGCCACTGAAAATACGGGTAAGATTTTAGCACGTAAGGATTATAATAACCTTCTCTGGTACTCCAACTTTCCCATACTCCATTATTTTGGAAATCCCAACTATCGAAGGTATAGTAGTTAAGCATTTCCTTGGTCTCTTTACCATCCTCAGGAGGGCTGCCTGATGAGAACTCTTGACCTGACTTTTCTTTATCCCAGTAGCTGTTTTCGACAGTAGCAGTTTCTTCGTTAAGCCCTATCAAACCACCAATGTTTTCGACTTCATCTTGACCGAAGACAGAACCAGCGCTGTAACATCTATCTACATAAGAACTTATACTGTTATGACCAATTAGTCCACCAATACAACATATGCCATTCAACGCAACTGAAAATATACTATAAGAGTTTGTTACTTCCGAACTATTAGAATAACCAATAAGGCCTCCTACTTTGGTTGAAGGATTACGAGGTTGATCTATTCCAAAACCGTGATCAAAAACGAACTCATTGCCTGCACTAAAACTATTTTTTATTATAGAGAAATGGTCATTCTGTCCAATTAGTTCACCTACTAGACCACCTACTTTCTCGTTACCGGATACAATGCTGTAACTGCTACTGTTAAGTATATTTGAAGAGATAGACTGTCCGACTAATCCACCGACATAGGATGATCCTGCCACATAGTTTGCAAGATTTTCATTTTCATCATAAAATCTTCTGTTATGGCAATTAATTATTTGGGAATAATTATTAGCACCGACTAATCCACCAACTTTCTCTTCACCGTGGACGCTATTATTATCAACGTTCCATTGAGTGTAACTGTCTTTTATTGTAGAGTCTTCATCATTCATTCCTACTAGGCCGCCTACATACAAATTCCCAATAACACTACTTTGAGTATAGCTGTTAATAATATCAGATTCTCGGGTAAAACCAACAAGGCCACCGATGTCGTTGGCGTCAGCGTAGTTCCAATCACCAACCTTACCTACTCTGTAACAGTTATCTATTGTTGATTCATTATTAAAACCAACAATACCACCGACAGCTGAATTTAAACCTATAATATTTTCTTCTTCGTTATCTCTTATACTATTGCTATTAATTATAGACGAATTATTATCGTTTTTCCCCACTAGGCCTCCGACATTTGAGGCACCTTTAATACTACCTGAAGAAGTACAATCTTCAATATGACTGTTTGAGCTATAACCAACAAGAAGTCCATAATTTTTAAAATCAAGATAAGTGAGTTCTTCATCATAATTTATAAGATGTATTGAAAGTTGGTCTGAGTTACATCCCATAATATTAGTGTTGTAAATTGACCCAATAAGACCTCCAAAGTTCGCAATGGGATTATCTACTGCTTCAACATCTCCGATAATTTCTCCTTCGTTAACGTTAATACCGCTAATAGTCGAGCTACCTGCAAATCCGGCAATACCTCCTACTTGCCTACGTGCAGTTATGTCAATGTCCTGCAAAGAAATATTCTTTATGCCGGCATTACTGAGTGAGGCAAACAAACCTTGATAAGTCGCTCCGGGTCTATTGATTATAAGGTTCTCTATCGTATAACCTGATCCATTATAAGAGCCTGTGAAAGGATTATTCTCAGTTCCTATCGGCACCCATCCTTCGCCTTCATTATTCCATCCTCCACCTGCTTCATGAAATTCAACATCTAAATCTATATCTGATACTTGGATAAAATGATTATCTAAATAATATCTGATATTATTCAAATGACTGGGCGTCGCTATGAGATAAGGGTTTTCTTCCGAACCTTTTCCACCCGCGAAAAGACCAACACAAGGATAGCCATCATTGTAAGAATGGTTTTCATCACTGCTCCATGTTTCTATAAAATCCCAATCTACATAAGTATCTTCATTATAAATATAAGTCATTTGTTCTGTATTTCTCGGTTCACCTCCATCGGATTCATTTTGTCCCGAAGACACCGTATTCCAATAGCTAT
>PWNZ01000213.1 GCA_003564135.1 Candidatus Cloacimonadota bacterium | reverse complement strand
TAAACATAGTAAACGCTCATGACAGTGAAAAGTAATGTATAATTTACAATGTACGATGTATAATTTTAGTGAAGACAGACACCCAAAGGAATGATTAAAAATTGCCGGCTAAAGCCGACGTGCCAACCGAATAAATTCAGCGTTCCGGAATCACTGGTAACTGATAACTATTCAACCGAAGAAAACTATAGCTCAGTTCTCTTGGCCTTATTCGCTCTTTTCCAGCGGTTATGCAGCCAAAACCATTGCTCCGGACATTGTTTGATGTAATGCTCGAGGCGACCATGGAAATATTTGGCTATTTCTATTTCCCTCCTGATAGTATCATCAGCAGCATTTTCATCGCCTCTTTTAATAGGGAACTCTGAGGGTATTACCAGCTTCTCAAAAACAAAGTCATAAGTACCATCCTCGTTTCTAAGAGCTGCACCAAAAACGATTGGTGTGTCATTCTTAATTGCTAATCTGACAAATCCGGTGTGCAGTGATGCCTGTTTTCCCAAAAACGGTAATCTATAACCATTTTTACGGGCATTTTGATCGATAAGTGTAACTAAAGCCTCATTGTTTTTGAAGGCTTGTATTGTCGGTCTCAGAGCTTTTGTTTTATAGATAATTTTGATCCCGTTGGCCTCTCGAATCCTGTTTATATGCTCATTAACCAGGCCATTATGGATCCTTTTTATCACGACACTGATGGGTATACCCCGGGCAGCAAGCACTCTTCCGGCTAATTCCCAATTACCTAAATGGCCGCTTATGAATAAAAGACCTCTTCCCAATTGCAAAGCTTGAGTAATATTGTCCCAGCCTACAATATTGATTTTTTTTTCCTCCAGCTTTCCAACCAGGAACATATCGGCTGATAATCTACCGAAATGTTGATACATCTTGGTTATTGTCCTCTTTTTTTCTTTGCCGGTCATTTGTGGGAATGCCTCACCGATCTGTTGTAAAGCTAACTTCTTCCTGACTCCGAATCCCATTCCTATACTTTTGAACAACCACGAGGCAAGTGATTCCGCAGTATTATAAGGAAATAGCTTCAACATTTTTACTGTCAGGGTCATCAACAAATATTCCAGTTTATGAGCGGATGTGATCTTTTTTTTAGCCATCGGTATTGCTAGTTGATTTATCAAAAAGTCTGTTGACTTACTAAATATTTAAGGACCTAAGATTGATGACGTAACCCGATAGAACTTCTTACCTCTTGCTTCGAGAGGCTCACTGTAGGTGGTTTCATCGCCGGCAATAGTCTCAATAGGGTCCCCCCAGTTAGCGGTATAAGGATCATAGGAGGCAAAAATGCGGTATGAGTTAGCATTATCAACTTGATCCCAAGTTATAACAACATAACTGACACCTTCTTGTTCTTCTATGGTAATAACGATATCCGGTTTATCGATTTCTATAAACTCCTGAAAGCTTAGATAAGGATACCCTCCATTGTATCTGTATTCATCATCAGCCACCCATATATCGGCGAAATCCCAATCTTGATAGGTATTGTCGGCATAGCGATAAGTCATCTGTTCGGTATTTCTACCGTACCCGGCAGCAGATAGATTTCTTCCGCTGGCTTCCATATCCCAATAACTGTTGGTAAATGTACCCGCTCCAACAGCATCATCGCCTACCAATCCACCGACTTGTGTAGGGTCAAAGGCAGTAGCACTTACGACTCCCATTGAATAAGAGTTTATCACAATACCCATGAAGTTCCAGCCGATCAATCCCCCTATCATCTGACTGTTTCCTCTTACATTTGCATGTGAATAGCTGTTTATTATAAGGCTCTCATCAAAATTAACTCCTGTAACACCACCGACAAAGCTCAACTCTTCTAATCCTATTACCGACCCATCGACAAAGCATTTAGATAAGGACGATTCAGATGATGAAAATCCGGTTATCCCGCCAACTTGAAGACCACCGGTAACATTTCCAATTACCGAGCATTCTTCTATCACAGATTCAGCAACTATACCGGCAATACCGCCCACAAACTCGCTTCCCTGAACATCGACATCAATAAGATTAACTTTTTCGATTCTCCCGTTCATCACATATCCGAACAACCCTATATGGTTCCCTTCACTGTCAATTCTCAAGCTGATTATTCTATTGCCACTTCCATTATAATTGCCTCTAAACCTATTATCGACATCACCTATGGGATTCCACCCATTACCCTCACTCCACTCTCCGGACAAACTTATATCGGTGGTCTGCAGAAAGTTAGCATCTAGATAGTCTCTAACATTGTTAAGATGTTCCGGTGTTCGGATTAAATAGGGATTGTCGGGCGTTCCGTCACCACCGCCAAATTGTGCAGCTGCGGGACTAATAGTAACCATTATTGCAAAAATAACAGTTATCCGCAGCGGCCCTTGCCACCCCGATTTGTTAGACATTACAAGCTCCTATCATATTTTTTTGCCATCATATTCAGCAGATGTTTTTGTAAAGGATAATTACTTACATGCCCCTAAGCGGCTGAATTCTGTAATTGGGAAGGCAATCTTACAACTTGTGAGATAAATGATCATTGTTATCCTGTTCAAGCAAAAAAACACGCAGGCCTTTAGTATACTATCAATAATATTGACGGCGTCGATCTCATTTAAAAAGAATAGTTGCCGACTAACCCGGTTAAACAGAAAAAAGGTTTCACGGGTTAAAAAGTCAGCGATCCGGTTCACTTTACACAATTCTAAACCGCGAAAGGGATAACGTATGTACGGACAGGACACCCTGACGGAATAGAAAAGAAGATTCCCCCCTGATGGAATAGAAAAGATGATTCCACAGGGCAGGCAGGGCAGACCTTGCCTGCCCTAATCTAAACAGCGAAGCACTAAACCTTCTAAACTTCTTCATTATTCATCCTTCATTGTTCATTGTTTTTTATTCGTGTTTATTCGTGCTCATTTGTGGATAAAAAATTAGTTCCGGCTTGCCCGGTTTAGGGCTTGCTTCTATCCTCATGGTGCTCTTGCAAAAGAAGCCAACATAAAAAACTAGCAGCATAAACAAATATAGCAAAACATAATACCATGTTGACATTCAAAGTTACGATCTTTATTAGACTCGGCTTGATTCCGACAGATTAAACTTGACCGAACAGATAGGGGAATTATCGGCAACTTAAAAGGAGTTACTATGAAAACTTTGATAATCTATTCGACCAAGTACGGAAGCGTAGCAAAAGTAGCGGAAAAGTTGGCTGATGTTCTGGGTAACGATGTTTGCACAGTGAATGTTAAATCATCACCGAATCTTAGCAACTATGACACTATCATATTAGGTGGATCAATTTATGCAGGAAACATACAAAAGGAAATGCGCCAATTCATCAAAGAAAAGGTTGATGTATTGAAAACAAAGAAAATCGGCCTGTTCATCTGTGCAGGTACACCCAAAAACGATATAGCAGAATCATATCTAAAAAAAAGCTTCCATCCAATCCTGTATCAAAAAGCAGTCGCTACAGAAAACCTCGGATATGAATATGACTTGAAAAGATTTAGCTTCTTCGATAGGTTGATAGTAAGGATAGTCGGTGTCAAGAAAAGCGAGTCCAAGTTTTTTGATGATAAAATCACAGCTTTTGCAGCCAAAATCCAACAGTAATCCAAACTTTACCAGTGCCTAAAGGTAGATATTTTATATCAAGTAGCGGTTGAATCTTCGACGATACAAGCAATCTTCTGAGCTAATCAGTCTTCATCCTGATCTTCTGTGGGGACATTGTTTGATGGTAGCTCTTCAACGTCTCTGAGTTTTCTTTCTATTGATCTGGTTCTCGTCCCGATCAGGTCATCTAATTTTTTCCCGGCACCTATAATATCCTTTTGCGCCTGTTTCATAACCGTTCCGAATTTCCCAAACTCTCTTTTTACTTCGGCTAATAATTTCCATACTTGATTGGATCTTTTCTTAATAGCAAACGATCGGAATCCTATCTGCAAGCTGTTGAGTAAAGCTCCTAAGGTTGTAGGGCCGGCAATGATGACCGAATACTCACGTTGGATCTGCTCGAACAACCCTATCTTACCGATTACTTCTGCGAACAATCCTTCAATCGGCAAAAACATAACGGCAAAATCGGTGGTTACGGGTGGATTAATGTATTTCTGAGAGATATCTTTAGCACACATCTTGATAGTTGCGGTGATTTTTCGGCGAGCAGCTTCGATAGCTTGCGTGTCAGAAGTTTCATAGGCCTCTTGCAATCTATGATAATCTTCGATGGGGAACTTAGCATCTATCGGCAAGTAAATTTGCTTGTCATCTTCATCCTTGCCGGGTAGCTTCACAGCAAACTCAACCCTGTTGATACTATCTTCATTACATGCCACATTCGCTTCATATTGGTCCGGATAAAGTATCTGTTCCAAGAGATTTGCCAGCTGGAACTCACCGAGCATACCTCTGTTTTTAACATTAGATAAGACTTTTTTCAGGTCCCCAACCCCTGTTGCCAAGCTTCTCATATCCCCTAAACCTTGATGAACCTGCTCCAGTCTTTCACTTACCTGCTTAAATGAGTCTCCAAGCCTTTTTTCTAAAGTCGCCTGCAGTTTTTCTTCAACGACATGTCTCATTTGGTCAAGCTTCTTACTATTCTCGATGCGGATGTCTTTCAACTGCTCATCTACAACCGATCTCATTCGCTCTAACCTGTTTTCGATATCATTATTGATTCTGTTCAGATCACTGATAATTTTAGAAAAGTTTTCATTATGAAGTTTATAGCTATCGTTGAAGTTTTTGGACATGCTTTTCTGAATTATTTCCAGTCCAGCTTTGATTTCGGTTCTATTGGCTTGAGTTTGGTCAGTCAACTGTTTCCTAATGTCGTTAAACGATTCATTGAGGCGAGAGATTTGGGCTTCTTGATAGCGACTAAAGGCTGTATTCATTTCGTCACGTAAATCTCTGTTGCTATTACTCAACTCCTGACGATTAACTGACAATTCGGATCGTAAGAGTAAGGAGAGGTTATCCAATGACTTGTCAATCCCGCTGATTTGATTATCCAGCTTATTCGCAGCGGCAAGTCTACTAAGAATAACTACAGCTAAAGCTATAACTGTGAGCTGAAGGAAATCAATAAGTACCAAGATAAAATACATAATTAGTAATTGGTTCTAAATGAATCTATCTCTTTAGTTATAGATTTTGCCCTCCCTGAGCCAATAATTAATAATTTTTGAGCACTAAACCTGTAACCAGTTTTGCCTGTTCCTTATTTTAAGGATATATTCTGTAAATCATACGTGGAAAGGGAATTGTTTCCCTGATATGTCTGACGCCGGAGATCCATCCGATCAACCTCTCTAAACCTATGCCAAAACCGCTATGCGGAACTGATCCGTACTTGCGAAGATCGAGGTACCAGCCATAATCATCAAGGGACATTTTCTCATCGATCATTCTCTGTTTCAGAGTTTCATAATCATCTTCTCTTTGCGAGCCTCCGATTAATTCACCATATCCCTGAGGAGCAAGCAGGTCACTGCCAAGCACATAATTATCATCTTCGGGACATCTCTTCATGTAAAATGCTTTAATATCTGTAGGCCATTTTTCAATAAAGAGGGGAACCTCCGACTCTTGAGTCAACAATGATTCTTCTTCGGCTCCAAAATCGTCGTCATACCCGATATCGACCCCTTTTTCTTTGAGGTAATCTACAGCTTGCTTATGGGTTTTAACAGCGAAAGGAGCATCGGCTTTCTTTAAGGTTTCGACATCTCTTGCCAATATTTGCAGTTCTGCTCCGTTTGACGCCATAACTTTGCGGATCACAAATCTAATCAATTCCTGCTGTATTTGCATGTTCTCTTCGTGTTCGACAAATGCTGCTTCGGCGTCCATCATCCAGAATTCGGTTAAATGCTTCCTTGATTTTGACTTTTCCGCCCGAAAAACAGGTCCAAAATCGTAAACACGACCTAAACTCATTATCCCATTCTCGAGATAAAGCTGGCCGGATTGTGATAGGTAGGCAGTACCTTCGTCAAAATAGGGAACTTCAAATAAAGTAGTAGTCCCTTCACAGGGGTTCGGGGTAAGGATAGGAGAGTCAAAGCGGAAGAAGCCGTTATCATTCAAATATTCACAAACAGCATAATAAACCGTATGCCTGACCTTCATTAAAGCCCACTGCTTAGACGACCTGATCCATAAATGACGGTTGGATAACAGAAAATCGGTTCCATGCTCTTTCTTAGCTATTGGATATTCATCAGCAATTTGCACAATATCTATATCGGTAACAGCCAATTCATAAACACCTTTCCTGCGGGGATGCTCTTTGGGTATACCTTGTATCCGGACAGATGACTCCATCGTCAAACTCTTAGCTTTGGCAAAAACTTCTTCACTTAATTCCGGTTTAAAAGCTACCGCCTGTATCTCAGCAGTGCCGTCACGTAAGATTATGAATTGCAGTTTACCGGAAGAACGGACATTGCGAACCCATCCCCTGATAAGTACTTCTTCACCTATATGATCACCTATTTTTTTTATTAATACTTTTTTCATCGTTAAAAAATCTACTCCTGCTCCTATTTATCTACTGGCTTTTTATTATTATTTGATCAGATATTATTGTCGCTATTCTTAGGGCTTCCGTTCCGGCTTCACCGTCAACCTGTGGTTTCCGGCCTTTGCTGATAGATTCGACAAAAGACTCCAACTCGAGTGTCAAAGCATCCTTTTTGATGTTAGAGGCATCTATCTTTTGCAAATCGACTAATTTATCGGTTTCTACAGGAATGTTGCCCAAAAGCAATTCCGGAAGCAATTGCTCGAACTGATCACCACGCTTGAGAACAGTTACGTTTTTGCTCTGAAAATCTAAAGAGAGATAGGCATCCTTCTGGAAAAATCTAATCTTTCTTTCGCGTTTCATAGATATTCTGCTGGCAGTCACATTAGCTATTGCACCATTCTCAAATTCCATACGGGCATTGGCAATATCTACATTAGGTGTCAGTATGCAAACTCCGGTTGCCTTTATATCTTTAATCTTACTGTCAACAAACCCTAATATCAGGTCGATGTCATGAATCATTAAATCGAGAACAACCGACACATCACTCCCCCGCGGAGTGAAGGGTGCCAATCGGTGGGATTCGATGAACCTGGGGTTATTTATCGAATCGGCAACCTTAATCACTATCGGGTTATATCTTTCGATATGACCTACCTGAATAAACAAACCCTTATCTCGGGAAATAGCTAAAAGGTCTTCCGCCTCCGACAAAGTAGAGGTTATAGGTTTCTCGACGAAAATATGCTTCCCTAGCTCCAACGCCTGTTTGGCAAGACGATGATGATGTGTAGTAGTAACGGCAATGTCAATCGCATCGACATCTTTCAATAAAGCATCATACTCGGGATACACCCTAACATTATGTTTGGCGGCTATTTCTTGAGCTCTTGCTTTATTTTGGTCATGTATACCGACAAGCTCACAATTTGCCATTTCTTTGAATACTCTGACATGATGCTGTCCTAAGTGTCCAACACCAATAACTCCAACTTTTAACATTGAAACTCCTTTGTGATGATTTTTATTATAATGAATATGACTTAACTCTCATTTTTGTTTAAGTCAACAATCTGCTGATGTCCAGCAAATGACGGGTTTCAATCGAATCTTTACAACTTGACAAGAAAATCAAGACTAATTTTATGGTCACTCGTCGGGATGTAGCGCAGTTCGGTCAGCGCGTTCGGTTCGGGACCGAAAGGTCGCTAGTTCAAATCTAGTCATCCCGACCATTTTTTTAGTTACAGCACCACAGTTTCCTGATATTCACCGTACTCAGACCTTAAAACGTCACAAATTTCTCCTAATGTAGCGTATGCCTTGACAGCTTCAACGATATAGGTCATTATGTTATCACCATTTTCAGCAGCATCTTTGATTTTTTGCAGATAGCTTTTAACCATCTTTTCATCTCGGTTCTTTTTCAATTTTTTAATTCGCTCAACCTGCCCCTCTACTATCTCAGGATTAACTTTTAATAACTCGGGCTTAACTTTCTCTTCGGTTTTATACTGATTAACGCCTACAATAACTCTTTCTTCTTCTTCAATGGTTTTTTGATATTTATAAGCGCTGTCTTGTATCTGCTTTTGGACAAACCCTTTCTCGATAGCCTTTATCATTCCACCGGTTTTATCTATTTTATCTATCAATTCTTCAGCTTTATTAACAATCTTATCGGTCAAACTTTCGACATAATAAGAACCTGCTAAGGGGTCTATCGTGTTAGCAACGCCACTCTCTTGCGCAATAATCTGCTGCGTGCGAAGAGCTATCTGTACCGAGTGCTCTGTCGGCAATGCTAAGGCTTCATCACGTGAGTTGGTATGTAGTGATTGTGTTCCACCCATAACAGCCGCCAGAGTTTGAACAGCTACACGGATAATATTATTGTCCGGTTGTTGGGCGGTTAGTGTTGATCCGGCAGTTTGCGTATGGAAACGCATCATCATCGATTTAGGTTTTTTAGCCTTGAAGCGTTCTTTCATGATCTTAGCCCACAAGAGTCTGGCAGCTCTGAACTTGGCAACCTCTTCAAATAGGTCATTGTGAGCATTAAAGAAAAAAGAAAGACGGGGGGCAAAATCATCTACCTCCAGCCCACTTTCTATAGCTGCCTTAACATATTCAATTCCATTCGCTAAGGTGAATGCTACTTCCTGGATGGCAGTAGAGCCGGCTTCTCTGATGTGGTAGCCGGAAATAGAAATAGTGTTCCACCGAGGCACATTTTTTGCGCAGTAATCGAAAATATCAGTTATTATTTTCATCGATGGCTCCGGCGGGAATATATAAGTTCCTCTGGCCACATATTCTTTGAGGATATCGTTCTGGATAGTCCCGTTAAGTTTTTCAGTGGAAATACCCTGCTTCTCCGCAACGGCAATGTACATCGCTAAAAGGATGGCCGCAGGCGCATTGATAGTCATTGAAGTCGAGACTTTGTCCAAAGGTATTCCATCAAATAAGATCTCCATATCAGCTAAAGAGTCAATGGCCACTCCGACCTTCCCCACTTCACCCATACTCATTTGATGATCACTGTCATAACCCATCTGAGTGGGTAGATCAAACGCTATACTCAGACCGGTCTGCCCCTTTTCCAATAAGAACTTATACCTGAGATTAGATTCTTTGGCTGTCCCGAAACCTGCATATTGTCGCATTGTCCATAACCTTCCGCGATACATAGTAGGCTGGACGCCTCTTGTAAAAGGATAAACACCTGGGAAACCGATTTTTTCGACATAATCTATATCCTCGGTGTTTTCAGGAGTATATAGTCTGTCAACCGGCTCGTCCGATGATGTTTTGAATTCCTCTTTCCTTTCTTTAAATCTCGATAATGTTTTCTCTTCTATCTGCTTGTGATCTTGCTTTAACTTTTCATATCTTTCATCCATCGTTCTCTCCTCACGATAAAATTGTCTTACATTGGTTTATTTATCCTGATTTAACTGATTATCTGTCAAAAACTTTCTCAGTGTAAAAGTGTCAATCTAAATCGAAAACGTTCGATAAATCCAAATGACGTTGTTGCTTTTCGGGGACATCGGATTTAGCACGCATTTTGTGCTGACAGGGCAAGAATGGTCATATCGCTGCTAGCAAGCCCTTTTTTTTATGTTGTTTATAATTTACCTTGACTAAATTGCCAGCCCGCAGATAGGTACCATCAGAGCATACAGTTACGAATTTGAGGATAGGTAGGAACGCATAATGAAAAATATTCTTGTTGTCGAAGATGAAATCCAACTCTGTGAAATGTTGGCAGAATACCTTAGTGAGTTAGGTTATACCCCCTATACGTCCACAACGGGAGAAGAAGCGCTAACCATACTCGATACCAAGCCGATTGATCTTATCATCAGTGATATGAGAATGCCGAATATGAACGGTATAGACTTACTTAAATCTGTTAAAGCTAGCCGAAATAATGATATCCCAATCATAATAATGTCCGGATATGAGCCTTCGGCCATTCAGCAAAAGATTATTGATCAAAAAGCTGACGAATTTTTGATGAAACCTTTCACCCTTAAGAAGTTAACGGAAACAATCAACAAGCTTGATGCGAAAAAACCCACTAGTTAATTTGCAGCGGTGACCGTTTTTCTATATCTCATTAACCTAAACCGGACAAGCCGGAACCAAAATGTCACAAATATACAAGAGCAGGGACCCAGTTAAGTGAAAAAGACGACTTAACGGGTTAAAATTCTCTTGAGGCCTATAAATCAAGCTCCCTGATGGAATATAAAAAAATGGATTCCACAGGGTAAACCGGAAGAGCTTGTTACATACAAGCCGGCTTCCTGTTTTTGTATCAAAGCGAAGCTTCGCCGAACGGAGTTAGGCAACTATTATTCTTCGCCGAACGGAGTTAGGCAACTATTATTCTTCGCCGAACGGAGTTAGGCAACTATTATTCTTCGCCGAACGGAGTTAGG
>PWNZ01000015.1 GCA_003564135.1 Candidatus Cloacimonadota bacterium | reverse complement strand
TATTCTCTGCAAGATGTTGCCCGGTACTTTATAGATTCACTTATAGCCGGAGCACCCAGAAGAGCCTTTGATACCTCAGCATATCGCTATTTATCATATATTTACGAGGCACAAGATGTAGACATTGATATCATGGATTGGTGCCGAAAGATAAAAGATTACAACGGGCCTGTTTTTGAAGATATTACCGAAGAAGCGGGACTAAAAGATGTTAGAAGCTCTAGAGTTGCGATAGCCGATTATAACAAAAGCAGCTACGCGGATATCCTGTTTCGAGGAAGAAGACTATTCAGGAATAACGGCGATTTAACTTTTACAGATGTTACCGATGAAGCAGGGATAGTTAATCGTAACTTTGTCGGTGGTTTATGGGCTGACTATAACAAAAATGGATTTGTTGATTTTGCTGCTTTTTCAA
Source organism: Candidatus Cloacimonadota bacterium (assembly GCA_003564135.1). Classification (GTDB taxonomy): domain Bacteria; phylum Cloacimonadota; class Cloacimonadia; order Cloacimonadales; family PWNZ01; genus PWNZ01. Next base: position 10,106 of record PWNZ01000015.1, on the reverse strand, counting down.
GGAATCTGGACAGCGAAGGGAATACTCTTTATATGAATAACGGAGATGGGACTTTTAGTATTGACAGTCAGTCGGATATAAATGATTACTCGCCTACAGAAGGTGCGGCATGGGTTGACATCGATGGTGATGGTTACCCCTCTTTATATCTTGCTAACTATGAAGTATGGCAAGAAAGACCGGGATATGAAGATTATTTTTGGCATAATAATCAGGGAGTATTTGAAGATCGAACCGTGAGATTGGGCTTTAGAAAACCCGAATATACAACAAACCCCGGTTTAGCCGGCAGAGGTGTATCGCCCGCTGATTATAATAATAACGGCCGGCAGTCGATATTCGTTAGTAATTATCGTCTCAATAGAAATTTTATCTGGGACAATATAAGCGGTTACTTTTTCGACAATGCTGCTAAACATGGTGTGCGAGGCCATCTACAAAACGGCTATTACGGTCATACTATAGGTGCAGATTGGGGAGACTATAATAACAATGGTAATCTTGACCTGTTTCTATGCAATTTAGCGCATCCGAGATTTTTAGAGTTCTCTGACATTAGTATGTTGCTTGAGAATAGAGGAATTAAGCACCGGATAATAGGGGAGAGGTCAGTCTATTATCATGAGTTCGTCGACGTTACCAAAAATGCCGGTATAACATTTGATGAACTGCACTCCGATCCTAACTGGTTCGATACCAATAATAACAGCTATCTTGATCTATACATAACCTCTGTTTATGAAAACGAAAGAAGCTATCTATACAAAAACAATAAAGATGGTACGTTCACAGACATTACCTTTCTGTCGGGAACAAGAGTTCATAATGGCTGGGGTAATGCAGTAGCGGATTTCAACAATAACGGTAAATTAGACCTCATAGTAGCCAGTGGGTCGGGAGTTAGACTGTTCAAAAATGTTACCGAGACAGATAATAAAGCCCATTTATTCATGCCTTACTGGGATGAATCATCTATCGGTTTTATCGATAGGGACCAATGGAGTGAAGATCTACCATACTCTCCGGCTTTCGGTACTAAGATCGAAGTAATTTATCAAGATACTAAAGGTGCCAGAAAAAAAATAATTAGGGAGCTAAATGGCGGTAAAGGGACTACCTCTCAAAACCATCAGTTCCTGCACTTCGGGATAGGAGAAGGTGAACTCATTAAAGCTCGCATCTGGCAGCCTTGATTAGATAAAAAAAACCGGCAAAAAAAGAGTATCGAGCAAACCGGGGAAAAGGTTGTGTCCGATACTCCCCAAAATTTATCTGCTGCTAGCGACGATAGATCAGTCGGTTATCTGATATTTGGTGATTCCCTTGTATCTGCCGGCAACAAACAACTCACCGTTATGGATTTTTACCAAGACAACATAGTCAGTTTCCGAGCTTGAAATTTGGTCTATAAGCTGTGGTTTATCCGGTGTTTCACTGATATCATAAAGATAAACACCACCACCACCGGAACCTACGGCTAAATAATCACCCTCTAAAGATACGGATTGAGCCCAACCTGAAGTGCTAATACTGTTATCTTCCAACCATACGGGATTAGACGGGTCAGATATGTCGGCTATTTGCAGCCCTTCCTGTTTAGCAACTACATAAGCATAATCACCTTTCACGGCAATGTCTAAGGCATCTCCGGTCATATTTAATTCCGCAACAAAGCTGGCGTCGGTTCCATCCAACTTATATATGTACATTCCCCTTTGTGCAGCAGACAGGTAAATATATTCATCTACAATTTGAAAGTCATTGACTGCATTAGGTGTAGGGAAATCGGTAAAGTTTACCGGTGCGGGGATAAAGGTCTCTATATAGCTCGTCCTAAAGGTGCTGTTGCTGTTGGATATGGTGATTATAGGGTCTCCTTCATCACACTCAATCATTTCTATATAGCGGGTAACGCTAATACCGTCACCGGTATGTTGATGGCGATAATCAGGATTGCCGGGGTCACTTATGTTGTAAAACCTTATAGCTGTATTATTGAAACGATCAAACACTGTCAGGATATCGTGTCCTTCCAATATGCCTAAGGCACGGACATTGGCATAGTGAATGAAAGCATCTCTCATAGTCACTCTTGTTAAAACTTCGCTTGTCTCTCTGTCAAATACAGCGAAACCGGCTTGGTCTTCAGCTGTAAAGAGATTATTGTCGGTTATAATCATATCCCAGATTACACCGACGGTCTCGAAGAGGGATAATTTTGTTAAGACGCCGTTGGTTTCACCGGTTTCGTCGTTTTCAACCGGGTCTGTTGAGTCAGCACAACCAACTAAGCATAGGGTTACGGCTACTGAAATAACTATCAAATATTTCATGAGGCACCTCCAATAATGTATTATTTTATTATTATGCAAAATATGTTCCATAGATTGTTTTATGTATTCATTGTTAAATTATTGCTAGCTCTTTACCGATTACAAAGAACTTATCTAAAGCCATATCTAATTGTTTCTTGGTATGAGTTGCCATGAAGCTGCAGCGAATTAAGCAACTCTTTGGTGGTACAGCGGGAGGTACAATCGGGTTAACAAATACACCTTCATCAGCTAATCTGCGCCACATTTTGAAAGTTGTTAACATATCGCCAATATGCAAAGGGATTACAGGTGTACAGGATTCACCGTAATCAAATCCCATATTATTCAAAGCGTTTCTCATGTAATGCGTGTTATCCCATAAAGCTTCAATTCTCTCCGGTTCAGATTTCATAATATCTATAGCTTTTATTGCACTAGCAGCGGAAGCAGGGGGTAGCGAAGCGCTGAAGATTAGGGCTCGAGAATGGTGTTTGAGATAATCTATAATCTCTTTATCGGAAGCTATAAACCCACCCACAGATGCTAAAGATTTACTGAATGTACCCATGATGATATCGGCTTTGTCGGTACAGCCGAAGTGCATAGCAGCACCACCACCGGTTTTATGCATTACACCTAATGAATGAGCTTCGTCAACCATCAGACTAGCATCGTGCTTTTCGCAGAGTTTGATAATGTTGGGTAGGTCAGCGATATCACCTTCCATACTGAATATACCGTCAACAACTATTAGCTTATTGGACTCAGCGGTTTTGGTCAGTATCCTGTCAAGGCTGTTCATATTATTATGATTGTACCTGAGCATGATGCCGTTAGACATTTTACATCCGTCTATTATGGAAGCATGGTCATATTTATCAATTATGACGTAATCACCTTTATGAATTAGTGCTGAAAGTGTTCCGACATTAGCTTGATAACCCGAAGCATATACTAACGCTGCTTCTTTCCCTACAAGTTCGGCTAACTTATCTTCGAGCTCTATATGGATATCTAATGTGCCATTTAAAAATCTTGATCCTGCACAGCCGGATCCGTATTTGTTTAAGGCTTGGATTGCTGCTTCTTTGACTTGAGGATGGTTGGTTAGGCCTAAGTAGCTGTTTGAGCCCATCATCAACATTTTTTGACCATTAACAACAACAATGGTGTCCTGCTCAGAGCTAATTACTCTAAAGTAGGGATAGTAACCAAGTTTTCGTATCTGTTCAGCTTCTTTGAAATTATGGCATTTCTTAAATATTCCCATGTATCATTTCCTATTCAATACTAAGTCTATTGTGAGCGTCAATTATTAACCCTTCTTTTTTTTAGGCTTATCAGTCTGCATAAAAAAAAGACGGTCAAAACGGTCAAGGCAATTATTGCTCCACTCATTCCCATCAGGCTTAATGTTGTGACGATTATACTGGCAATTAAAACTCCAATAAAGATATTCAGGATCGAATGCCAAAACCTCAAACCCAAAAGATATGAGGCTAATGAACCTGTCCAAGCACCGGTTATCGGTAAAGGGATTGCTACAAAAAGAATCAGAGCTAGTTCTTCGTATTTCTCGATTAGCTTACTGCGGCGTCTGGTTCTTTCAAATAACCAATCCAAAAATTTTTTCATGATGGGAATTTTGCTCAATATCTTGGCAACCCAACCGAAAAATAATAAGATAAAAAAAATAGGGATCATATTCCCGACAATGCTGATAAGCCAGACGACTAACCAGTTCATACCAAACATGTTGATACCCACCGGGATTGAACCCCTTAGTTCAAATACAGGTAACATCGAGATAATAAAGACAGTAACCGGTGGAGAAAAGAACGTTCGCAGAGCATCAATTATCTCTTTACGGATTGAGGCTACAAATGAATGTTCTTCATCTACTTCGGGTAGTAGTCCTGACTGTAATTGGTCATTATTTTCCGATACTTCAAATGAGAATAACAGCGATAAGCTTAATAATATACCGGTTAAAGAAATGATTAAGAATAATTTGTTTATCATATATTAAAATCTTGACTCCCAGTAGAGTTTATTGTTATTTAAATTGTTTAGGCATCCCATCCTTCGCTGCCTATTAGAGGTACAAAAGTACAGAGTCCGAAACTTTTTTCTGTTGATTCATCGTTTTGTTTGGTGATCAGCTTTAGTTCCTGTCCCATTTTGTTACCGGTTGGGATAACTAATTTGCCGCCGTTTTTTAACTGTTTTAATAATGATTTAGGAGGCGAGGGTGCTGCTGCCGAAACAATAATTTTATCAAACTCTTTAATCGGAGGATACGCTTTTTCCCATCCCTTAGTGCCGTCACCTACTCGATAATAGATATTGTCGTATCCTAAACCATCTAGTACAAACCTTGCCCGATCCATTAATTCCGGTACCCGTTCGACAGTATAAACATTTTTAACAACCTCAGCTAACAATGCCGTCTGATAACCGGATCCGGTTCCAATCTCTAAAACAAGATCATCCTCATTCGGAGAGATTAATTGCATCATAATGGCTACTATATAGGGTTGAGAAATAGTTTGCTTGTGGCCAATCCTCAAAGGGCAGTCATTATATGAAAATCGTCGCAGGTCTTCGGGAACGAAATGATGACGAGGAACCTTTCTGATAGCTTTTATGATTGCCGGTTCGTGTATACCACGACTGATGAGCTGCTCTTTAACCATTACTTCTCGTTGGTCTTCAAACTTCATTTCCGGTGTCCATTGCTATGTTGATTAGCCCAGTTGCGAACCTTGCTGAAAGAATCATAGTTCGTAAAGTTCGGAGAGACAGGTGTTATCGAAATATAATTATTTTCGATCGCTTTTATATCAGTATCTTCTTCATCTGACCATTGCGGTTTATCGCCGCCTAACCAATATATTTTTTTTCCTCTCGGGTCCTGTTGTTCGACCACAAAATTTTTGTAGATGCGGTTGCCGGCTTTCGTAATTTTGATTCCTTCAATCATTTCAGCGGTAACCGCCGGGACGTTGATGTTTAGTATTTCGTTTTTGCCGATACATGAGCTGATGTTGCTGCTTAACATCTCAGATATATAATGAGCTGCTGTTTGGTATTGGTTCAATGTTTTAGAACATAACGAGACGGCTATGGCAGGTAATCCGAAATACATAGCTTCAATTGCTGCGGCAACTGTTCCGGAATACAAGATATCTTCTCCTAAATTAGGCCCTCTGTTGATGCCGGAAATTACTATATCACATTCGTTATTAATAATGACCTGTAATGCTAAAATGACACTATCTGCAGGTGATCCGGTAACAGCATATCTATTTACTTCTTCACGAATTATTCTCAACGGTGTATGCAGAGTTATGGAATGAGAAGATGCACTTTTCTCGACATCCGGCGCTACTACTGTTACTCGATGATCACATTCTATCAGGTGATTAGCTAAGATATTTATCCCTGGTGCATTGATGCCGTCATCATTGGTAAGAAGTATCTTCAATCTCAGCTCCTTTTTTTATTATTTTCAACTGAGATTCATGTTTTTTATATTAGCTATATAAGCAAGGAAAAAATGAAAGCCGACCGGTTAAAGAAAGCGTTATTTGGTGATGGAGTAGCTGTTGTATGTCAGGAGGTGGCTATGTTTCAATCATTAGATGAAAGAAGCTATTGATCAAGTACTAAAATGTTGGTTGCTAACATATCTGAAGGCTCAGAAAACAGGCGATAATAACAGGTATCCTATTAATGCTAGGAAGAATAATAGACCAATCAAGAATTTTACCCACAATCTTATCGTAAATTGCCCTCCTGATCTCTTGAATATGATAGATCTACGACGGGGCTGTTTAATGCTTTTATAAATACGGTTAGAAGCATTCCGCCACACAATCCTTCCGCTTTCCTTGCGATAGGGCTTATAGCCGTTATTTAATAAATACCTCTTAGTCCCCTCCGGACAGTTTAAGTCTTGACCAGAGTTAATTTCTGATAAATCTTCTTTTTTTTTCATAAGCTCTACCCAGTGTTTTATTTTATCACTTATTATCAAAGTCCTCTCCTATTTTTTGGTTTCACGTTTTTTTGTCAACAATAAAAAATAATGATGGCCGCTCTGAGCAAAAAAAAGTTGACATCAGAGCAATTCAAAGGATCTTGGCAAAAAAGGAGGAAGAAATGAAAGATGAATTAAAATATGGAACAGTGAGCAGTGAACAGGCGATGGAGCTTGAAAGCGGTTATGGAGCTCATAATTATCATCCTCTACCGGTTGTAATAGCCAAAGGCGAAGGTCCTTTTGTCTGGGACCCTGAAGGTAATAGGTACTTCGATTTTCTTTCCGCCTATTCAGCGGTAAATCAAGGGCATTGTCATCCCTATATTGTTGACGCCCTCTATAAACAAGCTAAAGAATTAACGCTTACATCAAGAGCATTTTATAATAATAAGTTGGGAGAATTTGAAAAATTCATAACCGAGTATTTTGGGTTTGAGATGGTCCTGATGATGAATACAGGAGCCGAAGGTGTCGAAACAGCTATGAAATTAACCCGAAAATGGGGTTATGAGAAGAAAGGAATACCCGAAAATAAAGCTAAAATAGTTTTTTGTGAGAATAATTTTCACGGGAGAACTATAGCAATCATCTCAGCCTCAAACGATGAATCCTGCCGCGAAAACTTTGGCCCTTTCCTTAGCAATATCGAACGTGTGCCTTATGACGATGCAGATGCTTTAGAAAAAATTTTAGAAGAGCAAGGCGAAGAGATATGTGCCTTTTTTGTCGAACCAATCCAAGGGGAAGCAGGAGTACATGTACCCAAGGACGGTTATCTGAAAAAGTGTCATGACTTATGTAAAAAGCATAACGTCTTATTTGTAGCTGACGAAATTCAGACTGGTATTGCCAGAACAGGTAAGCTATCAGCTTGCGATTATGAAGGAGTAAAACCCGATGTTATGATTTTAGGAAAAGCCCTGTCCGGTGGTGTTTTACCCGTTTCAGCAGTTCTATCAAGTAAAGAAATCATGCTCGTTATTAAACCCGGTCAGCATGGCTCAACCTATGGTGGCTTCCCCTTAGCTTGTGCAGTTGCCAAAGCGGCATTAGAAGTCGTTAGAGATGAAAATCTAGCAGAAAAATCTTTCAAATTAGGGGAGATTGTTAGAAAAGAATTGCATAATATAAACTCTGATAGAATTACTACTATTCGGGGAAAAGGATTATTGAACGCCATAGTTATCGAACCCAGAGATGGTCTCCAGGCATGGGATATATGTGTTAAACTCAAAGAACACGGTGTACTTTGTAAGCCTACTCATGGTCACATCATAAGATTAGCACCACCATTGGTTATTAAAGAAGACGAACTCATGGAAGCCTTAGGAATAATGAAGAAAGTGATCGAAGGTTTAGATAAATAAGCAAATAACAACACTTGCATAGCAAGTAATAATATACCAACAGTTAAGAAATAGGCTTAAACTGAGCCACCCTGACTGCATTGTCGGGGTGGCTTTTTTTTTGGGAGTATGAAATGAGATTTAGAATAGTAATGAAAAGTAGATTTTTGATAAGTACGGCAGCAGTTGTAGTTTCTTTACTGCTTTTTTCCTGTGGGAAAGATGACAACCGTATTAATATAGGGGTTATAGCTCCTTCTACAGACTGGCTGCCTTTAGCGTATGGATTAGAGCAAAATATTATCGATTCGGAAGCAATTAATATCCGCTATTTTTCTTCCGGATGGGAGGTTAATGAAGCGATCAGTGCCGGTAGATTAGACATGGCAATTATGCCTTTCACCTATGCATGGAAAAATGTTTCCGAAGGGAAAGATGTCCGGATAATTAGTTTTTTTGAACGTGAAAGTGATGGAATTGTAACTCGAGAAAACATAACCGAACTAAAACAACTTGACGGTAAAAAAATCGGAGTATTGAGGGCATCCACGTTAGATGTTTTTGTCCATATTGTTTCAGAGAAATACGGATTCGAACCACAAATAGAATATTTCAGAACTCCTACCGAAATGGTTACAGCTTTGGAAAGGGGTTTGGTTGACGCTTTAAGTTTTTACGTGCCCCAAATTTTCAGAATCAGAGATGGATTTAACCCCATTTACTGGTATGGAGAGGATTATAATTACCATCCTTGCTGCGATATAGTAGCAACTCAGCAGGCTATTGACGGGAAAAGATACATGATATCGGAACTCATGAAGGAGTTGCTTGCAAGTATCGATTCCATGGATAAAAACCGGAGTAAAGCAATATATACAATGAAAAAACAATTCTCTCTTTCTGAAGAAGAAGCTGAAAAGACGTTAAAGCATACAGGATTTCAGATATCTTTAGATGATAAAGGAAAGAAGTTTGAGCTAATGGTTGCTGAAAAGATGCATGAATTAGGGTATCTGAGAAGATTACCTACTGCGGAAGAAGTGTTTTATTATGATGTCATCCAGGATATATACAAATAAAATTAAAGAAAAAAGGCTTATCAGTAATAGATCCATAATAACACGTATAGGGAGCATCTTCCTTATCATCCTGATGCTCTCTATATTAGTGTTTTCACTAAACCTATCGGTTACTAGTTTCGCAACACTGCATATTCCGGTTAGAGTGATAGCAACTGATCTAGTCTACTCTTTCTTGAGAGTGACTATCGTTGCCGTGATGGCTTGGATAGTCGCCATATTAGCAGGCGCCTGTATTAACGGTTCGCGTCTAATCAGAGGGTTAACCATGCCCACTGTTAACTTATTGAGACATATTTCACCCTTTGCCTGGTTTCCTTTCGCAATTATTTGGTTTGGATTAGGTGAGTACCCCATAGCCTTTGTCTTGTTTATTACTCTTTTTTTCCCGGCGCTGGTTTCTACGGTCGAAATATTTGCCAACATACCTCGCGAATACATTGATGAGGCTAATATTTGTGGAGCTAATGTAATTCAGCAGTTTTATTATATTGAGCTGCCCATAAATCTGATTCAGTTAATCAATTTATTCCGAGTATTATGGGGGGTAGGGTGGACAATGGTTATAGCAGCAGAGATGTTAGGTACCGCCAGAGGATTAGGCTACAGGCTTCTGGATTTCCGCTATTTACTTCACTATGAGGAGATGATAGTGTATATAGCTATTATGGGTTTAGTTGGGGTGATAGTCGATGAAATCCTGATTAGAATTGTAAAAGCTTAAGTAGGAGAGTCCCTCTGAAGAACAGGGGGGTGGAAGAGCTTTATTTAGTACCTTATCAATAATATTTGTACTTTTGTTAGCAGAATTATGTAGCGGGCAAACACTAGCGGTTGCCCGACAAGATCAGTGGCAAGACCAGTTCCTATTTAGGTTTTGTCTAGTACAGATCAGGAGTCAGTGATGTGTGTGACGAAAACACTGTTTCCTTGTGTTTAGGGATATGTTTATTTCTTTTCTTACTTCCTATGTTTAAAATTGATTTTCAGCCACCGAGAACACCGAAAAAAGCGCCGAATAATGGTTTTCACAGCTGACTCTCATCTCTTTCGTTAATATTATAATCATTAGCTAGGGTGTCATCATATTCGTTCTTTGTTCTTGGTTCTTGGTTGTCATGGACGTTTCTTATGTTTAAAATCGTTCTTTGAATCCAGCGGACGAATAATATCCGCCCCTACACTTGGCTACCTGCGTTCATTGGTGTGTAACAAGCTCATCTTGAGCTTGTTTTCTGTGTAACCAGAGCATCCCTGCTCTGGCAGCATTTTAATCATTCCCTTGGGTGTCTTCATTTTGCAATTATACATCATACATTGT
>PWNZ01000265.1 GCA_003564135.1 Candidatus Cloacimonadota bacterium | reverse complement strand
TTACTGATTATATCGAGTCCCATTTTAACATGCCCGGATCTTTTGCTAATAAATTGATCAGGATATTTAAACAGTTCTCTGAAAAGATGCAGCTTGATGAAACAACAATAGTTGGCATAGGGATTGATAAGTTGAGTCTTATTCTGCCGATAATAAAGAAAGTGGACGCTATCGAACAAGATGTATGGATAGAGAAAGCTACCGACATGACTATCGGCGAGTTAAAGGAAGAGGTGGAACTGTACAAGGAAAAGCACCGGAAGCTTAATATCGAGGATGTATTCACTGATCAATTCGTGGAAAGAATGGTCACTGATTTAAACTGTTCTAAAAAGAAGTTAATGTATAACTTGGCCGTTTATTTTCACTACGAAGACCACGAATCCGTATGTGGTGACATTGCCGCTAGGTCAACCAAAATCAAAGAAGACGGAATACCATCCGAAAAAATATAACCAATTAAAATATAAGGAGTAAATGTGGCTGTAACAAAAGAAGACAAAAAAGAAACCAAAGAATTAGCTCTCACTAGTAGCCAGAGATTTTTATCTATGGTAGAACGAGAATACATGGCGTTTAGTAATAGCGACACTAATTTTGACGCTAAGCATAAAAAGCTGGCTACTCACTTGTTTGTTAGGATAGACCATGACATTAAAGATGCACAGGCTAACGGCAAGGACGTAACATGGAACAATATAGACCTAAAGAAGCTGGCTGTTGACTCGTATCACGTTATTAGTGTAGGCTTAGATGGGTTTATCCCTAATCACGTGTCGGCTATCCCATACCATAACACCAAGAAAAAAAAATACGACATATTATTATTACCGGGATATGTTGGCGAGGACTACTATAAGAAAAAATACTCTGCGGATCCCATTAAAACAATAATCTACGAACTCATTTACGATACTGACGAGTTCACGGTAATCAAAAAAGATATCAATAATGCTATAGAATCCTATGTCTTTAAAATCACGAAACCGTTTAAAAGAGGCAATGTAATAGGTGGCTTCGGATATATAGTATATGAAGACCCGTCCCTTAATAGGGTGATAACCGTGGATAAAGACGACTTCGACAAGGTTGCAAAAAGCAATCCGTTCTGGAGTAAACATCGCACAGCTATGGAGTTTAAAACTTTAGTTCATCGAGTAACTGGAAAAATAATGCTTGATCCCGACAAAGTGAATGCCAGTGTTGAAGCGCTGGACAGTGCTGATAAGATAGGACTATACGGCGAGATGGGCGCAGACAAAACACTTGATGCCAAGAACGAGATCAGGACTAACGCCAATACGGAAATGATGGACTTTGACCCAGATACGGGTGAAGTGCACGATGACGAGATACAGGGAAACAACGATGAAAGCGAGTTAGAACTGCGTGAGCAAGAGGATGATGGTTCAGGACCAGGATTCTAATGGAAATATATACTATCGGTAGCAGCAGCACCGGTAATTGTCACAAGATAGACGATAAACAGACCGCACTTTTAATCGAGTGCGGTCTTCCGTTTAAGAAAATTCTGTCGGGGCTAAACTATGATACATCCGATATTCATGGATGTTTAATTAGTCATGCACACGGCGACCATTGCGAGGCTATAAACGAAGTAATTGCAGAGTCGATACCTTGCTTTGCCTCTATGGGAGAAATATCTTTAATGCGGGCGAAGAATCTATTTAAAAAGGATTATAGCGACAGTCGACTTGTGAAGATAGTTGCAGGGAAGCAGTTTAAAATTGGTACCTTTACGATTAAACCTTTTAATGTTTCGCACTCAACCCCAGAGCCATTGGGATTCTATATTAAAAGTAACCATACTAATGAAAGGCTGGTTTACTTATGTGACACCTCGTATAGTCGGTATGTCTTCCCGGGGCTTGATTATATTATGGTTGAATGCAATTATGACGAAACGATGGTAGAGAATAACGAGCAACTAAACAAAAAAGCCAAGGAGCATATATTAACAGGTCATTTCGGACTCCAAAATGTCAAGGATTTTTTAGGAGCAAATGATCTAAGCAAGGTGAAGTGTATTCACCTACTACATCTATCAAGCCGCCATTCGGATGCGGAAAAATTCAAAAAGGAGATTCAGGAAGAATTTGGCAAGCCGGTAATTATTGCACCGAAATAACTGCCAGATTATTTCTAAGTAAGATGAATATTCAAAAAGAAATCATGAACAACGAACAAAGGATCGATATTATTAGCCAAGTTGAGGGACAGCTAAACAAAGCGAGCGAAATCTTATATGCATTAAAATCTACAATGTATGGCGGAAGTGTAGTTATATCCAGGAGCACAGACTACCACGACATACTAAGAAAACTCCGGAGGTTCATAAAAGATATACAGAAGGATTCTGAATCGTATCAATTAAGTAATCATAACTGGGCCAATGCGGAAGAAAAAATCAAAAAAACACAAGGAGCTTCTAAATGAAACAACACAAGTTATGTATATTCCCGGAAATGAACGAGGCGGAATTTAAAATATTAAAAACCGATATCGAAGCTAACGGATACGATGGAAGATCACCTATTTATATCTACGAAGGCGACATATTAGACGGCTGGGAAAGATATAAAGCATGTCAAGAATTGGGAGTAGAACCT
>PWNZ01000278.1 GCA_003564135.1 Candidatus Cloacimonadota bacterium | reverse complement strand
TACCACGGATTAACCAAATAGTAAAATATAGACGAAAAGAACGCAATCAATACATATTTAAAAGCCAGGGCCCAAACTCCATAGTCATAATATGCAAGGATTATAGCGACTATACCAGTTATTAATGATGCTACTAATTGAATGTAAGCTTGATCCCTGAACTTAAGTTCTTGTGTTAATGTGGCTCTCTGAACCACTGTAATGGAAAAGAAAAACAATGCCAACCCCATAAAACGGGTCAGTTCCACTAACTCTGGCTGTTCAAAAAAAGCTGCAATCGATGGGGCACTAAACCACAATGCAACATATATTATAATCGCAAAAACAAAATTCAAAATAAACGTGGTGGACTTATCCTCTTCCGTAATTTCATTTTCTCTAATGAGTGCTTGGCTGAAACCACTGTCAATGAGGTTTTGAGCTATTGCAAAAAAAATCATTAACATTGCGATCAATCCAAAATCACTTGGAGTCAGAATCCTTGCAAGAATTATAATTACCAGAAATTGAATTCCCTGAGCACCAAATTTCTCCAATGCAGTCCAAGCAAATCCTCCCAATGCTTTTTGTGTTAGCGACATTTTATTGGCATAATAAAATTACATGAATGTCACAATTCATATTTGTTGGTATCATTCTAACACTTAAGCTTTAAAAAATTCACTAAAACTTTCCCTCAAAATCTCATCTGGTTAAAACCATAGGACATTACTTTTCCTATATGCTTTTCGTATAATTGTTGTAATTTTTTATTCTGATTGTGTGGGTTTAAATCTCTGTAATATTGGTAAGAGAAGGACAAATCCAACTGCTAAAATAGAACCCAAGAGAGTAAAAGTGATTAGAATTTGAAATCTTTTTGGTTCACTTCGTTGAGAAGGTACATTAACTGCCTGCACTACCTGAAATACCGGACGCTGCTGTTGAACCAACAACCTTGTCTCCTCCAACTGCTGTGATAGGCTGTTATAAACATTCATTGCCAAATCTTTTTCATCCTGCAAGCGTTCCTGTTCAGTTTGGGCTCGTGCAGTAGCCAGAGAAATATTTCTGTCGAGAAATTCAGCCAAATTCAATTGGGTCCGTTCAAATCGCTCTTTTGCACTGGCATGCTGCTGCTCTACAAACTCCAGATCCTGTTGCATTTTTCCAATGCGGTATTCCGTAATGTATTCAATCAAAAGCTCAATTAAGTGATGATTCAATTCCGCTGCAGCTCGTGCATCCTGAAGTTTCACTCTGGTAGTTAAAAGCCCAGTTTCATTATCTTGATTGACTGATATGCGTTCTCTTAAATTGTTTACCAAAGTGTGTTTAGAATGTGAGATACTTATAAATTGCTCATCCAATAAATCTTGATCCCCTTGTGCAGTAATTGCTCCATCATTACTTGAAAATAGTAATCGAATACCGGCTAAGAGTGTAAATGGTAATCCAATCGTGTAATCTTTTAGATACGCTGTTAGTGGTTTTGAATTATAGTTCTCCAGAAAATCCGGCCAATTTGTTCTTACATTATAATCTCGAAAATGAAGTTCTTTTTCTAACAACTTCAATTGAAAAGAAAGACTATTTACAATTCTTGGATAGATCATTGGGGGAATTGTTCCCTGTGATAAATCTCCTCCTGGGTTAATACCTAACTGTCCACTAAATTGTTGCAACAATCGACTCGCTCGGCCTTGTTGCTGTGTTTGTACTTCCGGCATCAGGATGGCTTCACTTTCATATTCTTCCGGACTGAAAAGGGCCCAAAAGAGCCCAATAGCAATAAAAACCCCGGTAATCTTTATGATGGTCCACCGCCCATCCCAAATACGGCGAGCCAGCTCCATCAGGTCTATTTCGTCATCATCATCCTGCATCTGGGGTAAATATTCTACAGGGATGTAGCGGACTTCGGAGACTTTGTCTTTTTTGGAATCCTCGGGGGGGTTGGGGGTATGGGGTGTTTTGTCGGACAAGGGTTTGATTAAAGATTAAAGATTGAAAATTAAAGATTAAAGATTGAAAATTAAAGATTAAAGATTGAAAATTAAAGATTACAGATTGCAGATTCGGTTAGTGTACATGCCTCTTCCAATTTTTAATTTGTAATCTTCAATTATCAAAGGGGATAGAGTTTTTACGGGGATTGTTAAGGTTAAGCATATTTCAATTTACGTCCCTTTGGTTCAGGCACAGGATCATTGAATTCTTTTGCAGTTTCAACCCATAATTGGATTGCATGTTTAGCATTTTCCAAAGCTTTCTCACGGGAATCACCATGGGCAGTGCAACCCGGAAGTTCGGGCACTTCTGCAATAAAGAGTCCATCCTTATCCGACCAATAAAGTATGATTTCGTATTTATCCATTATTTTCACTGGTTAAATTAAATTTAAGAGCAGTTTTTATACCTTCATACTCTGACTTCAATAAATGGCCAAATCTTAGATTGAAGATTGTAAATTACAGATTACAGATTGAGGCATCAGGATTTTTAGCCTCTTCTAATTTTTAAATTTCCAATTTCCAATTTCTAATCTTCAATTTTCTAATCTTCAATTTTCTAATCTTTAATAAACTCATTGATAATTAATATAAAGTCGTCATTTTCAAGTTCCCGAACCATTCCCTGATTATCGTACCCTTCCAGGTAAGTAATTAATCCG
>PWNZ01000070.1 GCA_003564135.1 Candidatus Cloacimonadota bacterium | reverse complement strand
TATATTAAACATATGTTTAACCAACTATTTATTGCCCATTGTCCCTCCATATAAAAAGGTAGTGTCGCATGTCGCACCTGCCTGAAACCCTTGTCAACACTGGCTTAAAAGTGCGACATGGCTGCGGCATCACTTTGTCCATCGCTGGATCTGTTTTCGGTCTTTTTCTAGCAAGCGTGCTACCTCCGCCTTAGCCAACCCCATTTCTTTCACGAGGTATTGGGCTACTAGTTTTTTATCCGGAAGTTGCACAGGATGACGTCCAATAATTCGGCGGTACACCTTTTCTGCCGTCGCCTTAAAGTAATCAGCGACATTCGCGGCAGCCCCAACAACATCTACGCTCACCTCATTATTGGTTTCTTCGTCACACATCAGCCACATGCCGTGGATTATGATGATCAGACGAGAAAAAATAATCGGGAGCTTGCCGTAAACGCCTTTGAGGTAGCCGTCCTTCGTTTCATTAATCAGGGCATCATTTCGATTATACCAACTGATAAAAAGCTCCTTGGCGTCACCTATGAGGCTGATCCGCTGAACTTCGGGTAATTTGACGAGACTGTCAAGATAATTATCGTATGCCCGAAGCAATTCCACAGGGACGGTGCTGTCAAGATAGCCCGGACGCTGCGGGTTATCAGGATATGTGAACGCAAACCGAGCTAAAAAACCAGTTTCGGCACGGTCGCCTTTTGCCAATGCAGGGAGTAGATCGGGTTGCATACCGCCTGCAACCAATATTGTGGGTTTTGGTATGTTGATTATTTGCTCATCACCCTTACGGTTAATTGTCCAAGCAACGCGATGAAAAGATGACAGCATGTTGGCCTGTTCCCCGCTGGTTTTACTGTACCGCCCGAAATCGTCAATCCACCCTTTCAGCTCGTCCCGATAGATCATCATACCCCGCTCATTCACCGCATGTACTTTGGCAATGGCTTCAGGGGTTGCATCGACAACTAAATATTGGAAACATTCGGGCCTATTTTCCGGCACGATGCCAAACTCGCTTTTCTGGGCACTGCGGTATGCTTCAATTTCCTGATTATATGTCTGTATTGACTCATTATCGGCCTTCTCAAAATGTTTCAAGCAGACCTTCAGAGGCTCAGTTTTCCCAATAGACACGTCGCCGATATTACACAACCAGATTATCGGCACATTTTCGTATTTATCCGCCAGTACGATTTTGTCACCAATCCCCAAGGCGGTAGAAACCAATACGCCTGCAGCCCAATAGTCACGCGGTGTGCCATAAACATCGGTGCAAGTCTCAATAAACTCCTGAATCAATGGTGGAAAGCCGTCAATTGGTAGCAGCGTCGTCGGGGTTGATGACGTGTTTTCCGAAGAGCTCAACGTGGAACTCCAGCCTGGATCGCCAAAACCTTCTCCTGCCAAACGTCTCGCTGCTTTAGAAAAATCATCACCGCATTCCAATTTAGTAAAAACCTGTGCGGGGTTGTAAGCCCGCCCGGCCTCAAAGACAGTTGATGTAGTGAAGACATAAAACAGGCGCTTTACTTTATGGTAAGATGCACTTGTCTGATCTTCCGCTTTACCCGGTCGCTTTAGATGTAGCTGATCAGGTTTGTCCGCTACTACCGCCCATCCGTGTTTTTCGAGCAATGCAACAACATCACCACGTTGGTTAAAGTCGTCAAAGGGTGATCTTCCGGTTGCGGCATCAATTGAAAATGAGGGCTCGCGCTCCTCCCCGCTTTCATCAAAACTGGCAGCGATGGCAAACAGTTTTTCTCTTTGCTCAGGGGTAATCTCTGGTATTGCCATGATTTCTCCATGAAACAAATTATAGCCCGGTGATGGTGGAGCAACGACATAACCGCCTTCACCGCGTGTTTCAATCAGCACTTCCCTTTTCACATTGGTAGCCAACTTTTGGTTTCCGCTGATCTCGCTGCATCTATAATAGAGGTGTAAGCCTTTGTTTACGGTTTGGACAACTGGCAATTCAACGTCAGTGATTGTCCCAGCTACCAAGTCCAACAGGTTTTGCGCAAGGTTACCGGTGCCATCGTATTTAACATCAACATCCAGCACCTCCAGATTGCCGCTGACTTTTCCGCATATTATCGCAATACCTTGCGCACCTGGTTTAGAAAAGTGATCGCTGATTATATCATCATGCATCGGTTCTCTCTGGTATTTACTCCAGGACTGCAACGCCGGTCTCTTGTCTTTTTTTACTGGAATTACAGATAGGCCAGCGCGTGCATATTCCAAACCGGTTGTTTTCAGCTCCATACTCATCGTGTACCTCCTTCCGTATTTTCCAGGCAGGTCAGACGCTTGCTGCTGATCCACGCATCCACTTCAGACCTCTTAAAACGAAGCTCCCTGCCGAATTTGTAAGCCGGCAGTTCTCGCCTGGAGCGTTTTGCATAAATAGTTGCCCGTTTAAGACCGGTCAATTCAGCAAGTTCATTAATCGTCAAATAAGTTTCGTTGTCACTCTTTTTTCTTTCTGTCGTCTCCTTGTGTCGTTCAATTCTGTCAATTATTCTTTCAAACAACCTGTTTTCCATTTGCTCACAAAAACCGGTGAGCATGGAATCAAAGAGATTTTCTGTCATAACAATTTTCTCATCGTTTAATTTTTAAAAGTTCATAATTACATTGTTATTGGTGCTGGTTGATG
>PWNZ01000226.1 GCA_003564135.1 Candidatus Cloacimonadota bacterium | reverse complement strand
GCTCGATTAATGGTTTTAGAGGAGTTGGTTTACCTCTAATATATGCTTAACTTCTTTTATCTTCGCAGCTTCTTCTACGCGAAGATAAATTTCATTATACCCTTTATCTTCATCCAAGTAAGCTTTGTGCCCAAAGTGGGCATTTGCTCGCAACAGGAAGTGTGTGAGTACTATATAGAAATAATTCTTCGTATACAAGACATATCTATCTGCTCCTGGTTCTATTATACCTGGATATCTATTAATCTCTAGATTGTGGTTCTTATATAGAACCTCAGGTCTGAGGTTAAAGATTATCCTTTCTCTAGACGATTTTTTTAATAACTCGTCGGATAGAATTCCTATTCTTTCAAGCAGACGATTTTTGAAAGAAGTTCTTTCACTATAAGCTGTTTCTGTGTAATTCCATTCAGGAATTTCATCATGGTGAGAACCGCAGGTAACGGAACCTCCTCCGGCAGGCATTATACCTCCTCTCGCTCCATCCACTCCAAGTATAACAGGAACAGTGAAACCGAGAAGATCGTTTTCGTGGTTGTAGAAATTACTGTCTTTTGTGATAAAGATGTTACCAACATCTTCAATTTCATCTTCCCCCATGTAGAGAGTAAGTTCTGGATCGTATTCTCCAATAAGGTTTTGGGCGAAGACTCTTTTCCCTAAGAAGTTTCTCACATAAAGGGAAGTGTATCTGTTTTTGTGAATTGCTATAAACATTGTTTCTCCTTTAGGCAGTTTTCCGAGTTGCCCAGCTCGGTTGGGAGTTAAATATTGAATGAATATACCATCAGAATGGGAAGAACCAGTCTTTTTTTTCTAACTCCTGCTGTTTGGTTTCTAACTCCTGCTGTTTGGTACTCTGCTCCTCTACTTCGCCCTTATCGCAGGACTGATCGGTTCTCAACCAAACCACTTTGTAATCTATCATGGTTTTCAGCCGCCTAAGTTTTTTCATTTTTCCTCCTTCCGTTTCCTGGCCAATATCTAACAAAAAGCCGCACAACTAAATGCGACCCAACCTAAATATATATCTCATTTGAGACACGTACTTAGATTGAGTCGCCACTCTAAAACCCTACCGAATAATCGGTGGGACGGAACTATACAGTTCCTATGTATATATGACCGATTTAACCCAATTTCGCATCGTCAAGTAGCTAAAGAAAAGCGGCCCGAAGGCCGCCTGCTTTCAGTTTAATTGTTAAATATTTCGTTGTATAGCTTTGCTACCATGTACTCTATTGCAGAAAGAATTTCAGGATCTTCTTGCAGATACTCCGGCATGTTTATCAGGAAGCTGTCTAGCTCGTCAATGTCCCACTGACACCCCTCCTGGATAACCTTTCCAATCGTTCTAAGCGTAACTGCCTTTCCCTTCAACTGATTGTATTTGCTTATCACAATTTCCTCTTTCATATCGTTATTGTGAATTTTCCTTCATGTCCAGCAGTTTTCTTTCTGATATCTGCCATTATATCGGTCAATCTCTGACCTGCTTGTTTCATAACTTTCAGTATTTCCTGGAATCTCTCAAGAGATACCGTATCTCCACAACGCAGAAAATAATTGCTGCTTTTAGATTCTAAGTCTTTTACTATGATATTCAAAACCTGCTCGCCATCAGGTCTTGACACGTAAAACCTAGGATAATCATCAAGATATTCCCTGGGCAATTCTTCTTCTCTTTTAATATTTGACCATCCCTCGATCTTCATTCTTTTAGGGTCGGCATGATTATAATCGATCACCCTCGAGAAGAAAATCTTAGCTCGCAAATCTTCCTTCTTTTTGTTACATTCTTTACGCATGTCATGAAAACCGCCAGTGTTACCGTCACCGCCACACTGCCACTGTATTCTTTTTCTGGCTTCCGGATTCACTAAGCTCGCAATCCACCTAGCATTCTTTTCCCGTATCGAGTCTTCGTCAACTACAATAATTCCCGCCTCTGCTAATTTTCTTTTGATTTCATCTGTGCTGTTAATTATCATGTTCACCTTCCTTCTTTTTTATTTTTTGTGTAGTAGTAAGTACCCATGTTCCGAATGTGCTTCCCGGCACATAGCCATTATATCTAACTAAAGCCTTTCCCCAGCATCCGGTACGGTCATAATATTTTCTTAAGATCCTTGCCCCCTCGAGAGCACTGTTCTTTATGATAAATAGTTCTTCCCGTGTGAAGTTCCTATGTACTCTATGGTTTATTTGCCAAATCCCTACACAGTCTGCATAAGAAACGGCGGTCGAGTCGAAAGAAGACTCTATAAAACCTAATGCTATAAACTTATCCTCGGGAATTTCATGTTTACGTGTTGCTGCATGTATAGAAGGCGCTAATGTAGTCGGCATGTTAATATGAGGATGCAACGACTTTATTTTGCTCTCTATCACGTGTAGCTCGTAATTATATGCAGCCTGCTCCAGGCAGGGCTGTTCTGTTGCTTGATACTCTTGTGGACTATTGTCAACCATCAAGATAAACGTCAAGATGGCAACTATGATTATTGATTTTTCGAAGACCACACCTCACTATTTTCCGTATTTTTTAGGGTTCTCATCTTTTTATCTCCTCTAATGCTAATTGTATCTTTACCACTTCAGGGAAAGGGTCACCTACGAGATGACCTAACAGAGCATCGTCAATAAATTCTCTGTAGGGATACATGCTCGCTGG
>PWNZ01000087.1 GCA_003564135.1 Candidatus Cloacimonadota bacterium | reverse complement strand
CGCCATAACCGAGCCTAAAGATGAATGCATCTGTAATATTTCTTCAAAGGCAGTTTCCGAAAAAAGCATTAAATAAAGCGATTTTAACAACAAAAAACAAGGAGTATCTAATTATGAAAAAATTAACCTTTAAAGAAAGAGAATTAGTCGCACTCGGTGCAGCTATAGGAAGTAACTGCATACCTTGCGTTGAATACCATGTACCCAATGCAAAGAAAGCAGGTTTAAATAACGATCAAATAACGAACGCCATAGAGATTGCAAAATCAGTAAAAGCAGTTCCTGCTGATAAAGTTTTGGCTACAGCTTTGGAGTTGGTTAAAAAAACCGAAGAAGAAAAGTGTGAAGACCCTGCATGTGAATGCCGTGAAGTTAATCAACCTGAAGACGACTCGCCTTGCTATAGTTAGCGGTTGCTCAAATTGTTTAACTTCCAGTCAAGACCATAATTAATAATAAAAAAAAACAGTCAACACATATTAGAAACCGGAGGTTAACAATGTTTACCAAATTAATCATAGCGACCGATCTTTCACCTGCTTCGACGGAAGTAGTATCCGGTGCCGCAGCATTGTCACTACTGGGCACTAAAGAAATTCTCTTGCTACAATGTATCAGGACATTGGATGCAACATCAGCAGCAATTTCGGAAACGGAAGTTAAGATCAAGAAAATGCTTGAAGAAGAAGAAGCTGTTCTCAAGCAGCAAGGATTTAAGACATCCAGTGAAGTAGTTTTCGGTTCGATTCACCAAGAGGTTAATCGAATCGCCAAGGAACGTGATTATCAAGCTATTGTGATCGGTTCTCACGGACAGACTCTTGCTAAGGATATCTTTTTGGGTAGTGTTGCCTCAGAAATAATCCAGTCCGCACACAAGCCTGTCTTAGTAGTAAGAGTAGAGGCCACTGATGATGAAAAAGGGGATCAGGTATGCAAATTATCCGAAAACTGTCGTGATTTTCGCACGTCTGTTCTCTTTCCCACAGACTTTTCTTTAAATGCCGATAAAGCATTTCCTTATGTGGAAAAAATTGTAGAAAGCGGGGCAGAATCCGTAACCCTGTTACACGTTCAAGATATGGTTTACTTTGAAGAAAGTAAAAAACAAGAACTTGAACAAGTCAATGAAATAGACAGGAAGAGGCTGGAGGACTTGAGTCAGCGATTAAAGAACATCTCTGAAAACGTGGATATAAAAATACAACTGGCTCATGGGAAACCAAGCATTGAGATATTAAAGAAGGCCCAATCGATTTCACCGTCACTTATAATAATGGGAAGTCAGGGAAAAGGATATGTAAAAGAGTTGTTCCTTGGCAGTGTCAGTCACACTGTATGTCGTCAAGCGAATACTTCTGTATTGCTTGTTCCTTTTGAAGAGAAGGATGACGGAGGTGAAAAATAATGAAGAAAGCAAAGAAAATAGAAACCGGAATCAGCTTCTTTGAAAGATACCTGACCATTTGGGTAGCAGCTTGTATGGTTGCCGGTATTCTTATCGGCCGGTATCTTTCTTTTATTCCCGACTTTTTGGACAGGTTCGAATATGCTAATGTGTCAATTCCTATCGCTATTCTTATTTGGCTGATGATTTATCCCATGATGATGAAAGTGGATTTTTCAAGTTTAAAGAATGTCGGGAAAAACCCACAAGGACTTTATCTTACATGGATAGTTAATTGGCTTATCAAACCTTTTTCAATGTATGGGATTGCTTACTTATTCTTCTTCATTGTGTTCAGAGCCTTAATCCCTACCGAATTAGCCCGGGATTATCTGGCAGGAGCTATATTATTAGGAGCTGCACCCTGCACGGCGATGGTGTTTGTCTGGAGTCATCTGACAAAAGGGAATCCGGCCTATACAGTAGCTCAGGTCGCTACAAATAATGTTATACTGTTATTTGCATTCACGCCTATTGTAGCTTTACTCTTGGGTGTAAGCGGTATTAGTATTCCCTGGGATACGCTGATTATTTCGGTCGTATTGTTTGTGGTCATACCGCTTGCCGGTGGCATTATTACGCGCATAAGCGTTATCAAGTCTAAAGGAATGGAGTATTTTAGCGGTACATTTCTTCCAAAGTTTAACAATATTACCATAGGTGGCTTGCTATTAACTCTGATAATTATTTTTACTTTTCAGGGAGAAGTTATCCTTGCAAATCCCCTGCATATTATCTTGATAGCTATACCCTTAACAATACAGACTTTCTTCATATTCACCATTACTTATCTGGCTGCTCTCAAGTTAAAGATGAAACACAGTATAGCTGCGCCTGCCGGTATGATTGGAGCTTCCAACTTCTTTGAGCTGGCCGTAGCTGCTGCCATTGCCCTGTTTGGTGCTGCTTCACCCGTGGCTCTGGCAACAATAGTGGGTGTTTTAGTAGAAGTTCCTGTCATGCTCACCTTAGTCAGAATAGCTAACAAAACAAGGCACCATTTCCCAGTTGCAGAAAAAACTTGACCTGTTTGGCCTACTCACCAAATAGGTGGGTTCAATTCAGTAGAATATTGGAATCTTGATAATCATATAAAGGATTTATAAAGGAGCATAAATGAATATCGGCGAGTTGAAAAAGCTCTTGATACTGATAGCGGTGTTTGCAGGTGCATACTTTATGCCCATAGAAGCAGAGAGGTTTATCGGTGGCATCTTTGAATCTATGCATCTGTTACGCTATTATGCCAGAGAACATACAATACTTTGCCTTATCCCGGCACTCTTTATTGCCGGGGCAGTGAGTGTATTTATCAGTCAATCGGCTGTTATGAAATATCTTGGTGGAGAAGCAAAAAAATGGATAAGCTATTTAGTGGCATCAGTCAGCGGAACGGTTCTTGCAGTTTGCTCTTGCACCATCTTACCGCTTTTCAGTGGTATTTATAAACGAGGAGCCGGTTTAGGACCTGCAGTGGCTTTTTTGTATTCGGGCCCGGCAATAAATATCCTGGCAATAATTTTAACAGCCAGAGTATTAGGAATAAGAATGGGAATTGCACGAGCTGTAGGTGCAATAGTATTCGGAGTAGTGATTGGTTTGGTAATGCAGTTTATTTTCCGTCATGAGGACAGAGAACGGCTCAAAGGCTTTCAGCAAGCAGCATCAGACGAAAAAGAACGTCCTGTTTGGCAGAACATTATCTATTTTGCTTTGCTGGTTTTGATCTTAGTTGTCGTGAATTGGGCAAAACCGGATTCTGAGGCCGCCATAGGCTTTGTCTCGTTTATGTATGCCAATAAATGGGTATTAACATCAATATTAGGTTCATTATTGGGAATTGTGTTATGGCAGTTTTTTGGATTGAAGTTTTGGAAACTTGCCGTCACAGCAGCAGCCGTTGCAATAACAACCCTGATAATCCCAACCTATCCTACAATACACTTTATAGTGGCAATTACTTTTCTGAGCATCTTTTTAGCCACAGAAAACGAAGATTTGCAACAGTGGTTAGAAGGCACTTGGGATTTTGCTAAATTAATTGTTCCGTTGTTATTCATAGGCGTAGTTATAGCCGGAGCATTATTAGGAAGACCCGGTGAAGAAGCATGGATACCATCCGTATGGATTGAATCTTTAGTCGGTGGCAATTCTTTAGGTGCTAATCTTTTTGCATCAGTGGCGGGTGCATTTATGTACTTTGCTACATTGACAGAAGTTCCCATTTTACAAGGTTTAATGGGTAGCGGAATGGGTAACGGGCCTGCGTTGGCACTGCTGTTAGCCGGTCCCGCTTTATCTCTGCCCAGTTTATTGGTTATCGTTAGCGTATTAGGAATAAAGAAAACATCGGTTTACATCGGTTTAGTAGTAATAATGTCAACCATCAGCGGTTTATTTTTTGGAATGATAAGTTAACTCAACCGAAATTGGTTAGTGACTAATTACCTTAGTAAAATATAATAAAACTATTGGAGGATAAAATGGTTATTAAAGTATTAGGGTCAGGATGCCCCAAATGTAAGAAACTCGAAGAGAATGTGCGTAAAGCATTAGATGAAAGCGGCTTAACGGCCGAAGTTGAAAAAGTAACCGATATGAACAAGATCATGGAACACGGTGTGATGATGACCCCCGGTCTGGTTGTTGATGATAAAGTAGTTTCGACCGGAAAGGTATTAGCACCTAAAAAAATAATTCCCTTGTTAAATAAGTAAGACTAATGAAAATTTACTAAAATATGCTAAGAGGTTAAGTATCTATGACTGAAATGAAATGGTCATCCAACCGTAAAGGTTTTATTGAAAAAAGCCTGTTCAAGCCGGGAAAACCTTACTTGATATTATTGTTAGTAACTGTGACTTTATTGTTCATTGCATCATTTGGTTGTGAACAAGCCCACAGTAAGGAAGAAGATTCCGCCGGTGATACCAAGCTTGCGGAGTTATACCCTTTATTAGCTGACTCACCATTAGCCGGTGCACAATTGACTTCCTTGCCGAAGGAAACCTTGCTGCGTTCCGGAGATATCGAAATCTCGGTTCAAGAAATTGATGGGCAGGTAAATGCTGCTTCCCAAAGAGTCAGAGAACAATTGAAAAATAATCTTTTCTTTGTTTTGGAACAGCAATTTACGGAGATGATGCTTCTCAAAGAGGCACGTGAAAACCTTATTAAAAACGGAACGGATACAGCATCTATGACGGAAATGCAAATCTTTGAAACTTTCTTTGGTCATTTAACTTCCAATATCGATGTTAGTGAAAACGAAATCAATGATTTCTATGAAGCCAATAAAGAAGTTATGGGCGGAATGCCTTTAGAGCAAGCCAAACCACAAATAGAATTCTATCTGAAACAGCAGAAACAACAAAAAATTGTTGAAGATTTTGTATCCCAAACAGTATCAGGGAAAAAAGTTGAGTTAGCCGATGATTGGGCAAGAGAGCATGCCGCCAAATCTTTAGATAATGACATCGATAAAGCGAGAAAATCAGGGAAACCTTCCTTTGTCAGCTTCGGCTCAGACACTTGCATTCCCTGTCAACAGATGATACCGGCCCGGGAAGCAGTTCGTAAGATCTATGAAGAGAAAGCTAACATCGTTTATGTCCATGTAGATAAAGATCAGTTTTTAGCTTCTCGATATGGAGTACAAAGTATTCCAACACTCGTTTTTTTCGATAAAGCCGGAGCAGAAAGAAATCGTCATGTGGGAATTATGACTCAACAACAGATAGAAGAGCAACTTAATGCATTACTTGATTGAAAGATAAATGATGCTGGAAAAAATAAAGAAAATCACCGGTAACCTACTGTTGGTTTTTGTTATATTCAGTGTTGGTTTCGCAGCAGGAAAAGAAGCAACAAGAAATCAGTCCGGATCTTCCGGTATGAGAACTTCTTCTGATAATCAGGTAGTAGTTTACTACCTGCGCACCTCTTTTCGCTGCTGGCAGTGCAACTTAATAGAACAATATACCGACAAATTAATCAGAAAGGATTTCAGCGAATACCTTGATGAGGGACTATTAGATTGGGTGGTGGTTGATTATCTGCAAAATGATGAATTGGCCGACCGCTATAATATTTCGGGGAATACCGTAATAATAGCCCGTTATGAAGATGGGTCAGAAGTTGCTCACCATCGTCTGGATAAGGTAATGGAAAAGGTGTTCGATCATGATGTTTTTATGAGCTATGTAGGTGATGCAATCGCAGATATGCTTAATCCATAATCGCAAGCTCGAGACCACACATTAAGTAAATTAATCATAAGCTATCAAGCATTAAGGACTAAATTATGATACCTTTATTAGTCATGTGGAGTGCCCTTCTTTTAGGCATTATCACTTCTATCAGCCCTTGCCCTCTGGCAACGAATATTGCTGCTATATCATTTTTGGGAAGATCTCTGAATAATACCAAACAGGTGTTTATTTCGGGATTGCTTTACACTATCGGAAGAATGGTTGTTTATGTTGGGCTGGGTATTTTGATACTAATTGTTTTTGATGCAACTTCAGCCACCGGAGAAGCTGCTGCCTCAAGTATATCCAGGTTTCTCCAAAACAATCTGGGCATTATATTGGGGCCTATACTGGTAATAGTAGGTATGTTGCTGTTGGGCATGCTGGAAACTACTTTTTCATTAAATTTGAAAAGTTCAGCCATCCAGAATAAGGTTAACAAAGGAGGAGCGTTTTGGTCTTTACCTATGGGCATCCTCTTTGCTTTGTCCTTCTGTCCCGTATCAGCAAGTCTCTTCTTTATCGGATTGATAGGTCTGTCAACCCAACATTCATCGCCGGTTTTATTACCGCTGCTGTATGGTGTGGGAACGGCAATACCGGTCATCGTATTTGCTTTTATTATTGCCTTTGCCGGTAAATATGTGGGAACGGCTTTTAACCGTCTTTCTCAAGCAGAAAAATGGCTTAGAATCATTACCGGCCTAATATTCATCACCGCCGGGCTTTATTATATGTTAACGCATATCTATGGGTTGAGCATATAGAACCTTGTAGGGCATGCGAAAAGCAGCTCGTTTGGAAGAGGGACGCGGTTAATTGTTTTACTTACCGTCTTCTTCTCTGCCCAAAGCCTATAAGGGCCATAGCCAAAAAAGCCTCGCGTGATGCGAGGCTTTGACCGGTTAACAGGAATTGCTGAGACTCGTTGTTAAAAATCCATCCTCAATTGAGTTCCGAGATATAATAAGCTACCTTGATCGTTTCCGTCAGCATCTTGCATTCTGTTTTGCAGACCGATTTCCGGGGTTATCCTGAATCCGTTTGCTACTTGATACCTGAGCTGTCCAAAGGCTGCCATTGCTGTGTCGGTTTCATCATAATGATCACTTTCGGACATAATGTATGAAGCTCCGAAAGTAAGCAAAACATCGTCATTCATCCTATAACCGAGTTCACCGAATCCACCCATAGTGATAACATCAATAACCTCTTCGCCATTCCAGACTGCCACATTATATGTCTGTGCTCCAAGACCATAGTTTCCGGTATTCTGTCCGATATTAGCATGCAGTTTTAGAGTAAGCGGATTAAAATCCATATCAAATATTGCCCCTAAAACATAAGACATAACCGCTTCATCGTGCCCACCGGCTGCATCGTCATAATCATACATATTAAGTCCTAAAGCCGCTGACATGTTAATATTGTCAGCAACCGCTCCGCTATATCCGAGGTTGATTTTTGGCAATAAAACCACCTTATCCTGATCCAACTCTTCATAATAATCCAGTGCATCTATGACATCCGTATCATCAGGCTGAACAAAAGCAACAGAAACACCATTTTCTAAATCAAACCTTGCTTGCCACCGGCGGCTGTTATCTATTGCTCCCCAGCCTACAAAGTTGTTTTCACTGCCAAAAACCTGGCTTCCTTTTTGAGTCAGCATTGTTTCGGCTTGACCGATAATAATAGTATAAGGGCCCATGTCATAGCTTGCCCATAAATGACGGATACCTCCGTCACGTCCAAATTCCACTCTTCCCTGTTTCACACCGTCTCTAA
Source organism: Candidatus Cloacimonadota bacterium (assembly GCA_003564135.1). Lineage (GTDB taxonomy): Bacteria > Cloacimonadota > Cloacimonadia > Cloacimonadales > PWNZ01 > PWNZ01. The sequence continues at coordinate 26,243 of PWNZ01000087.1, read as the reverse complement.
ATCTGGCTCCAAACCGGCTATTACTTTGCAGATAATAATTCAAATTCAATCTGCTTTCGCCTGTTCCTGTCAGATCTTCGTCTTCATTCTCATACCAGATACCGGTCCTGACGCTGCCATAAGGGCTAAAAGATGCTTGAGCATGTGCTAATGGCGCAGCTAAAGCTAATAATGCTAAGGTGATAATTATCGTTTGTTTCATTCTTAACTCCTCTTGTTAGTTTTTATTTCGTTCGTCTCACATTTACATCAGAAGAGTTTCTTCAGTATAAAAAAAGTGTTTTACTTTTGTTAAGAAGCCGGTTTTAGCTCAATGAGGCCTGCCTGCTATGCCTTTCTATGATTAATAACGGTTTCATATTAAGCAGCACTAAAATACAAGCTCTCTAAAGACGCCCTAATTACGCAGGCAATATGCATTTCCAGCATAGATTATGTATATAATATTTCCTATCTTAGTTCAACATAATATGGAATAATATAAAACCTACCTCATCATTAATAAATACATGCTATTCTGAAATTTGAAGTTATCCGCTTAAAATTTTTCTTTTTGTTTTTATTAATCGCTATTTTCCACCTTTTTAATAATTGTATTCACAGCTTCCATTAGATATTTTGCTGAGGGCTGGTTATTATAATAATAGACATAGGGTCTACCCTCATCTGCTGATTTGCTGATAGCCGGATCGATTTCTAACTCAGCCAAAACTTCTAAAGCGTGCTCTTTTGTTAATTGCATGAGTTCATTACCTTGAAACACAGCAGTAAGTTCTCCACATTTAGGACAGCGAAAATGCCTCATATTTTCCACGACACCCAAAATAGGCACATCAACCTCCTTGAGAAACTTGATTGTCTTTTTGACGTCTAATATAGCCACATCTTGTGGTGTAGTAACTACTACAGCACCCTTTATTTTCTTTAAAACCTGTTTCACGCTGAGAGGTTCATCACCCGTTCCGGGAGGACAATCAATTATAAGATAATCTAGCTCCTCCCAATAAAAATCGCTGAAGAACTGTTTTATCAAGGATATTTTCGAGGACCTCGCCATATAATTGCATCGCTGTCAGAAGCCAGTAAAGAAGCGACAGATAAAACCAGTACACCCCCGGGCCCCTTTATCGGCAGAGCTTTGCCATTATCCGGATGTTGAGTGATTTTTCGGTTTTCCAGCCCGGTCATCTTTATTACCGACGGCCCGTGTATATCGACATCTAAGATGCCGACTTTCTTTCCCCTCAAAGCTATACCATAAGCAATATTAACGGCTATAAAGCTCTTGCCAACACCACCTTTACCGCTTAGAATCATTATTTTATTCTTTATTCTCGACAAATTGTCGTTTATCTGTTGCTGTTGTTTTTCTTGTTCGTTCATTTCTTCTCCTTTGTTTAGTGTTTTCCTAAGTTTTAATACTGCCCGCACGAATTGTAATTACTCCGTAAACTGTTCAATCATAAGTCATTTCTATCCGAAAGGTTGTGTCAATCGGTTTAAGAGCAAGGGTAGAAAAGCGCTTGCTAATCTACCCTTGATTCGTACCGAACTGTAGAGAACTTCTGTTATAGCAACTTTACCTATATTGACAGTCAAGTTTTATTTGTAATACTTATCTTTTTTAACAGATATACTTTTTTAAGTTATTACTCTTGGTTCTTTTTCTGCATTTGTTCCATTTCATCTTCCAACCACTTGATTTCGCTCTCTAATTCTCTCTTTCTCGCTTGGAAACTCTCCCTGTTAATCGGTTGATCATAGTAATCAACAACGGGATAATCGTTGCGAAACCAACGATTACGCCTTCCAAAATTGCGTAATCCTCTGCGACCATAATCGTAGTTACGTCCAAATCTTCCGCAAGGGCCTAAACCTCTTCCGGGTCGTCCATCTCCATAGGGTCCTGATCCGTCAAATCCTGGCATAATCTCACCTCCTTATCTTTGTTGTTGTAGTTTATTATCTTTATACGCTTGATAAGCGTCACGAATGCTCATTCCATTCGCTCCAGTAAATATTGCTACGTTTGAGCTGTTCAGTGCGGCTAAGGCATTGCCTCCGGGCCCGTTACCGGTTATCAGTACTTTAGGTGACAGTTCGAACAGCTTTTGGGCCGTCTTTGGCCCTGCACCATGTGCTACAGAACGAATAGTTCGATTATCATAACTAATTAAATTATCATTCTCTTCATCATAAACCAGCAGAAAATCTGACCGTCCGAACCTCGGATCAATCTCAGAATCCCAACCGGCACCTTTTGCAGTAAATGCTATCTTCATAATCACCTCCTCATAAAGATGTTAAGATTAACTTGTTATTTAATTCCATTACGAACTCTATTCCATATCATATAGATTCGTGACGTCCATTTATAGGGGTTTAGTTCGATTATGCTTTTGGAGTTGATTAATGCTTGATGAAAATCATCATCGTAATCTAGACAATCAATCAACTCTACCTCTTCTGTTTTCAAGTAGTTAATTATTTTATTTGTAATATCTTTGTTGAGGTCGGCTTTATTAATAATACATCCCATCGGTATAAAGAATTGTTTTGTCAGCTCCGCCACCCGTTTCATATCGGAAAATCCTGTTAATGAAGGTTCAGTAACGATTAGAGCATAGTTTGCTCCTGACAGCGATGATATCACAGGGCAACCGATACCTGGTGAGCCATCAACAAGAATGTACTCAATTTCCCTCGTTTCTGCAGCTTCCTTCGCTTCTTTTTTGACTTTGGCCACCAGTTTTCCCGAATTATCAGCACCTATGCCTAATTGAGAATGCGAAAGCCACGAATCTGTCCTGATCTCGGAAAGAAACCATTCTCCAACTGTCTGTTCTTCCATCCTAACAGCTTTTTCCGGGCAGACATGATAGCAGTATGAACAGCCCTCACACTCCATTTTATTGACAGTATAGTTTCCTGATTCTACTATGACAGCCCCATAGCGGCAAATCTCCTGACATAAATTACATTTCGAACATTTTGTGCTGTCAATAACTGCCTTGTAACCACTTTTAAACTCTTCTCTACTAATAATTTGCGGTTTCAAAATCAGATGCATATCAGGTGCATCGACATCACAATCGGCTATCACTGCTTCAGGGCCCAGAATGAATGATAAAGCTAAAGCTAAGGAGGTTTTACCTGTACCGCCCTTGCCTGATATAACGACTATCTCTTTCATAACTGTTCCTTTTTTTTGTTTATGCGTGTTAAGATAGTTTCAACAGCTTTAGAAAAATCTGGGACTTGTTTATACAGCAATTCCCCTTTTGAGTAAAGCTCTGCTATACGGCGATTATTATCTATTTTTGCCCATATTTCGAGGTTTTGCTCAAGACAATAAGTAAGTATTTTTTCATTACCCGCTCCAAAACGGTTAATCACGACGGCTATTGGCTTGTCTAAATACCTCATCGTTTTAACAGCTAAACTTAAATCATAAAGACCAAACGGTGTCGGTTCGGCAACTAAGATAACCAGATCAGCCTGCTTAGCTGCTTCTATAGCTGAACAGGATGTTCCCGGCGGGCAGTCCCATATCTCTAAATCATTATTCGGGAAAGATTCTCTTGAATATGATATAGTCTTGCCAATCAAAGGTGCAGCCATTTCCATACCTATGTTCAGTTTGCTTTCTATGAAAGATAACCCGTTTATATGGTATTCAGACAATTCTCCCATTGCCTCGGGTTTCATTAACAAAGCTGATGCCGAGCATAATTCGCTGCATGCATAACAAGAATGACACAGGTTGGCTAATACTTTTATTTTGCGCCCTAATTTAAGAACCGCATTAAAGTTGCAGCGAGAAGGACATCTCCCGCAAAGTGTACATAGATGCTCGTCCCACTCGGGCACCATTCGACAAACGGGTTCCCGTTTATGCAGATCGCCCTTGATGAATACCGAGCAGTTAGGCTCTTCGACATCTAAGTCGAGTAATAAGACCTTCAAGGCCTCACTTGCCTTTAACGCGAGATTTACGGCTACGGTGGTTTTCCCTGTTCCTCCTTTACCACTTGCTATTGCTACCTTCATTTTCTAATATACCTTTTTGTGTTCACAACGGTTTTGATTGGTTTTCAGGCTGTCATGTAGGTAGTTTTTTATAATTTCTTCACTATCAGCAGACTCAACTCCAATTAATACTTCAATTCCGTAGCTTAGAAACAAGTTTTGTGCTTTAATCCCCATCCCGGAAGCTATTACGGTACTGCATCCTTTGTTTCTCAAAAACTCCGGATGTGAGCCCGTTTGATGAGTTGGCGGTTCATATAGTTCTCGACCAATAATTTTACCGTCCGCTACTGTATACAGCACAAACTTATCGCAACGTCCGAAATGATGACTCAGTCCTCCATTGCTGAGAGGTATTGCTATTGTCTTTCTCATTTTCTTTTATATCCTCCTTATATATTTTGATATTTTCTTTTCCCCGATTCCGAATAAATCAAGAGAAACACCATGTGTAAACACAATTAGCTCACCTGCATCTTCGGCACCTTCGGCAGCCTCTGACAAAACACTCACTGAGACTAATTAACCGTCTTGATTGGCATTTTGGGCAGCAAATATTCCCATTTAGCGAACTTTCGACTACAAACCTATGATTACAATCTTCACACATAAAGTGAACACCGTTTAATTTGACATCTCCACCCTCTATTAGAATACTTCGACCCTCAACTAACGCTTGTGACAACTTCTTACGTGCTTTTTCATAAATACGGGTCACAGTAGGTCTTGATATATTCATTTTCCTTGCTGCATCTTCATGGATCAAGCCTTCATAGTCTATCAATCGCAGTGCTTCATATTCTTCCAAGCATAATACAATACCCTGCCGGTAATTAGGTCGCATCCAAAAGGGGCGAAATCCTTTCACAATCGGCAACTCGTGCAGTGTTCTTAATGCTTTTCCTCTGGGCATATAATCTCCTTTGGTCTAAACCTATACTCTTTAATTTGAACTTATGTTCAGTTAGTCTGGGCCCGTTTATCTGTCAAGAAAAAACAACTTTCTCTAAATTATCATGCTTAAATACCCTCTAGATTGAAGTGATTGCGCTGATTAGGTCTAGTTTTCAGATCCTGCCCAACTTCTACTAGATTTCAAACCTGTTACTAAATAAAGTTAGACAACCAAAGTAAATTGAGTGCCGGGTCTAAACGCATTCAGTTTAATCATTTCCTCGGGCATTTTTTTTCGTAGTTACGCCTGTTACTGACATTAAAAATGGAAGTAATGAGATGTCTTTTGGTGAAGAGAGTAGGCACCTGCTTTAGACGAATTTTGGGTCCTTTCAATACGCATTAACACTTTCTTAACAGTTTGATTAACAATGCTTAACCTCAGGATCATATATCTATGTGAACGTATAAATACGAAAGGAGAAAACAAATGAGATCAGTAAGCAAATTAATAGGACTGGCACTAACCTTATCATTATTATTAGGAATCAATTTACATGGCCAACGCCGAGTTGAGTTGATCGGAGCCGGAGCATCATTCCCGGCACCATTAATCACAGCAATGGCTGATGAATATCGTGACGCAACCAACGGTAGAGTAACAATCAATTATCAGTCAATAGGTTCAGGCGGTGGAATACGCCAATTTAGCGAACAAACAATAATGTTTGGCATGTCTGAAGCCTTTCTTTCCGACGAAATCATGAAAAACATCGAACAAAGCACCGGAGGAAGAGCATTTAATCTGCCGATCACATTAGCTGATGTAGTAGTGACATATAATGTTCCCGGAATAGACAAAGGTTTAGTATTTGACGGTCCTGTGATAGCCGATATCTTCTTGGGTCGAATCACTCGCTGGAATGATAGAAGGATTCGCAACCTTAATCCTGATGTCCGGCTTCCGAGACATCCGATACAAGTTGTCCACAGGTCTGATGGTTCAGGCACCACCAACCTCTGGACAAGCTACTTAACTAAAGTTTCAGATAGATGGGCAAATAATGTTGGTTTTGCAACAAGTGTTAATTGGCCGACAGGTGTTGGCGCCAATGGCAATGAAGGTGTCGCCGGTATTGTTAGGAACACTCCCGGGGCTATTGGTTATAATAGCTTTGCTTATGCACTGCTAAACAATATGAGTTATGCTTATTTAGAAAACAGTGCCGGAAATGTTATACCACCTTCATTTGATGCAACCTCAGCTGCTGCGAATATAGAATTACCTACCGACACAAGAATTCTATTCACCGACACACCAAATCCTATAGGGTATCCGGTCGCCGGTTTTGCCTGGATGCTTTGTTATGAAAATATGGAAAAGAATCGCACCATATCAAACAAACAACAAGCCGAAGAGCTGATTAGATTCATAATTTGGGCAATAACAGACGGTCAACAGCTATCAGAATCTTTAGGATATGCTCAACTTCCCTCTGCGGCAATACAAAAGAGCTATGCAATGATCAGGCAGATGAAATGGAACGGTGAACCAATCGGCAGAAACATACTCGATGGTAATTAAAACCTAATAACAACTCTATGCGCAAACAAATCAATCCCTTGATAACAAACGGAACTGTCGGCTATGAAAAAGCGTGAAACCGACGGTTCCGTTTTAAAGGAGCCAAATGTGAAATACCAAACTAGTCAAACTACACTGTCAGAATACCTGAGAAAAAAACGGTCATTTATCTATCGGACCCTCGGGGACAGACTATTCTCTTACTTCATATTTGCATTAGGATTTATTGTGATTCTCACAACCATTGTGATGGCAATAGTACTTTACAAGGATGGAGCTGAAGCAATAAAAAGATACGGTTTTTTTGGGTTCTTATTCGGCAGAGTATGGGACCCGGCTATGAAAATTGAGTTTGGAGCTTTCCCTTTTATTGTGGGTACTCTTATAACAAGCATAGGTTCATTGGCCATTTCATTCGTACCTGCTCTGGCAGTAGCAATCTTTACAGCAGAATATTCGCCCAGATGGCTGGCACACATAATAGACAATCTAACAAACCTTATTGCTGCTATACCCTCCGTGATAATCGGATTATGGGGTATCTTTGTTTTTGCACCGTGGATGCGCGATACCTTTTATATGAACATTTATATGTGGATTCTTGATAATAATCCTTCATTTGCGCCTATCTTCGGAAACCCTATAGGCTATGGTATAGCTACCGCCACAATAATATTAGCAATTATGATTGTACCTTATACAACAGTCCTAACAGTTGATGCATTCAAAAAGGTTCCTAAAGAGCAAAGAGAAGCAGCTTATGCTCTGGGAGCTACTAAGTGGGAAGTTGTCAAAATGGCTGTCATCCCCTACGCCAGAGGTGGGATATTAGCTGGTGTTATGCTTTCGTTTGGCAGAGCCATCGGAGAAACAATGGCTGTAGCAATGTTAATCGGAAACAAAAATAATTTGCCTTTTTCAATTATAGGGCCAGCCTCTACTATGCCATCGGTTATAGTTAATGAGTTCCGAGAAGCTGTTGAGAACATTCACTTATCAAGCTTGATTGCGGTTGGTTTCTATTTATTCATCATATCATTAGTCGTTAATCTTATCGCAGCTTATATACAAAGAAAATTCTCGCTAACGGGGGCTAGGACAGTATGAAAACTTTAAAAAGAAGATACCTACATGAAAAAATAATGATAACGTTTATTGCCTTTAATACCGTAGCCGTTCTGACGCCTTTGATAATCATTTTGGTCTATGTATTTGTTCAAGGTATCGGGGCAATCAATTTAGATTTTTTCACTCAGGAATTAGGTTCTCCATCAAGAGCAATGACCGGACGTCCAACTGGGTTAGTGCATACAATTATCGGGACACTTGTTGTTGACGCATTAGCAATCCTAATTGCTTTACCTTTTGGGATCGGTGCGGGAGTAATGCTATCTGAGTACCCTGACCATAAGCTTAATCCGGTTATGAGAGTTATGAATGATACGCTCAACGGAATGCCCGCAGTACTTAAGGGTCTTTTAGCTTGGGCGCTCGTAGTGAAGCCAATGGGAGGGTTTTCCGGCCTTTCGGGCGGAGTAGCTTTAGCTGTTGTTATGCTTCCAATTATCGCCAGATCAACCGAAAGCGCATTAATGAATATACCATGGTCAATACGTGAAGCCGGACTGGCAATTGGTTTGCCTCGCTGGAGAGTAATCGCTTCAGTAGTTATACCTGCCTCTAAAGCTGGATTAGTGACCGGAGTATTGATAGCTTTTGCCCGCGCCGTTGGAGAAGCAGCACCGCTTCTATTTACTTCTTTTGGGAACAACTATAAGTCTTCGTATTTGCTCGGTTGGACTTTTGGCCCTGTTGATACACTTCCACAAAGATTATACAGCTTAGCTATAAGCCCTTACCCCGAGTGGCATCAGCTTGGATGGGCAGCAGGAATTGTTTTACTGTTTTTTGTAATTGTTTCATTCGCGATAGCTAGAATAGTCGTCCGTGAAAAATATTAATTCAAAGGAGTTGAGATAATGATAGAAATGTCAAGAATAAGCAAAGTTAATAACGTGAACATCACTAACACGGAAAAAATTACACCACCAAAAGACCTTTCTCTAAGATTAGAGTCAAAAAAGCTCTCCGTTATGTATGGCTCTTCCTATGGAGTGAAAGACATCTCCATACCGATCTATGATAAAAAAGTGACAGCTTTAATCGGCCCTTCCGGGTGTGGCAAAACTACCTTCTTAAGAGCATTAAACAGAATGCACGATCTGACTCAAAACGCCAGAGTTAAAGGTAGTGTTCTCCTCAATGGTAAAGACATCTATGCTCCAAAAGTTGACCCGGTGGTTATCCGCCGCAAATTAGGGATGGTTTTTCAGAAACCGACACCCTTCCCTACTATGTCCATCTATGATAATGTAATAGCGGGCCTAAAATTAGTCGGGATAAAGAATAAATTGATCCTTGACGAGGTAGTTGAAAAGTCACTACGACATGCTGCTCTTTGGGAAGAAGTGAAAGACAGACTAAAGACACCTGGTGGGAGCCTTTCTGGAGGTCAGCAGCAAAGGTTGTCTATCGCGCGGGCTTTAGCCGTCGAGCCGGACGTATTATTAATGGATGAGCCGACAAGCTCGTTAGATCCTCAGTCAACAACTAGAATAGAAGAATTAATTCATAAGCTTAAGAAAACAGTGACGATTATTATCGTTACCCATAATATGCAGCAAGCAGCAAGGGTATCAGACTATACCGCTTTCTTTTATTTGGGCGGTCTAATTGAGTTTAATACCACATCAAAGATGTTTACTGTGCCGGATAATAAAAGGACAGAAGATTACCTTACAGGCAAATTCGGTTGATTAAATACGACCTTAACCGATATTATGTGACAAAAGGAGAAATAAATGATCGAGAATAGAATTAACGTATTAAAAGAGAGACTCATTGCAGCAGCCAACTTAGTTCAGGTAATGATAGATAAAAGCATACAGGGGCTTTCAGAAGGCCATTCAGATATGCTTTCCATAGTTTTCGAAAATGAAAAACAAGTGAATCACATGGAAATATTAATAGAAGAGCTATGTACTGAAATAATAGCTTTATACCAACCGGAAGCTAAAGACTTAAGAACAGTTCTCATGGTTTATAAAATCAATAATGATATAGAACGTATCGGTGATCAAGCAGTCAATATCGCTGATAGCAGTCAATTTCTTATTGAAAGAGCTGAATTACCACTACAAAACCACTTGCCCATGATAGCCAGAGAAACTATCGGAATGATCAGAGACAGTTTAACAGCCTTCAACAACGAGGATGTTGATCTGTCCAGAGATGTTTGCCTAAGGGATGACATAGTAGATGATTACCATGAAAAGTTAGTCAGAGAGACAATCTCGACTATGTATAACAACCGCAACTCAATTGAGAGAGCCATGCATATAATAAGAATCTCAAAAAACTTGGAAAGAATCGCTGACCTATCGACAAATATCGCTGAGGATACCATATTTATGGTCGTGGGGCAAGTTATCAAACACAACCTGTAACTTACACTACCGAGGAATAAATACAGTATTAATATGAGCCGATCTAAAGATAACTGATCAAAAAATACAACAGATAATCGGCAGCTTTCTTTCTGACTAGATCACGACTTCCTTTGAAATGCTTATGTATTGAAATAGTGTCATCTTCTTTACTCAACGAAAACCAGACGGTGCCAACCGGCTTTTTGTCAGTACCACCGTCCGGACCGGCAATACCGGTAACAGACAAGCCTATATCGGCAGAAAACTTAGCGGCAACATTTTCGGCCATTTTAGCAGCTACTTGCATGCTGACGGCGCCGTAATCTGCAATTATTTTTTTATCTATACCGAGAATTTTTTCTTTGGCTTTGTTACTATAGGCAATAATCCCTCCCATGTAACAGCTTGAAGATTTAGGGATGTCGGTCAGTAACTTTTGAATCAACCCACCGGTACAGGATTCAGCGACTGCTATAGTAAGCTGTTTTGATGCAAGAACTTTTCTGACAGTTCCAGCCATGTTTTGATCATTAACTCCCCATACACTGTAAGATACTGTTTGTAAGATCTCGTCATAGACAGCTGCAACTTCAGCTTCGTCTATCCCCACCAGCCGGACATCAACTCTTCCCGGTTGGGGCAGGAAAGCAATTTGAACACCTTCAGGTATTTTCACAGGTTCTAATTGTTCTGCTAATGATGATTCTGGCACATCTATTGTATGGATCGTCTTAACAGTTAGTTTATGAATTCCGCACTCTAACTGCAGCATCGGTATGAGACTATTCATGCATATATCCTTCATCTCATAAGGCACACCGGGAAGCATTATGCACAGCTTTTTCTTATCTTTGATGCACAATCCCGGAGCACTGCCAACATTATTCTCCAACACTATTGACCCTTTAGGCAATTCAGCTTGCCGGATATTCATTGCCGGAATCTTTTTATCAGGGTATTTTTTCTGAATCTTTTCCCATATTTCCTGATCAGTTATCATATCACGACCAAAATAATCGGCTATCACCTTTTTGGAAATATCGTCGGATGTTGGCCCCAACCCGCCGGTAGTTATCACGACATCGTGTTCTTCCAGGCAAAAATTTAGCGCTTTGGAAATGGAATCATGATCATCTTTAACGGTTATCGCTATGTTGATGGGTAAGCCTATCTTCCCTAACTCACTGCCCAGGAATAGTAAATTTGAGTTAACAGTCCTACCTGACAGCAGTTCATTCCCTATAGAAATAACCGCAACTGCGGGACATTTGTCCATTAAAATCAATCCTTTTTCGAGTACTTTTTTGACCAGCTGAGTGGTTTCTGATGATGAAAAACTCTTTCATGTTCTTGAGGAACGTATTCTTCATCTCCCTCTTTCGCTTTTTGTTTAATGATATCTTCCGGCTCGTTACCTTTATAATTGCAGACAGTATAATATTTCTTTCCATAGGAAACTTTGTCGCCGGTCTTAAGAAGTCTTCTTCTTGCATATTCCTTCTCGCCGTTGACATATATCAGACCGTCTTTAATCATAAAACGGATCTTTTGGTAATCCTCGTCTGCCTTGACGGCTTTTAACAGCTGTTCTAACTCAATCACATCATCGGTTTTTTTCAATCTGAACTTCATATCTATTTCACCTTATTTTTTATCGGGAATCAATAGTTTTTAGCAAAACAGACTCTTCCGGAGCTTTCTTTTCCACAGCATATGCATCTACCCTCCTGTTTCACATCTTCAAGCGGTATGCAGCGAATAGTAACTTTTAGTTCTTCTTTTACTTTTTCTTCACAGCCGCTATCACCACACCAATGGCTGTATGCAAAACCTCCATGAATTTCCGGTTTCTTTTCATTTTTCGGAGAGAAGAATCGGACAAATTCCTGATAATCATCTATTTCTGCTGTGTTATCTCGCCGGAACTTAAACGCTTTATCGAAAATATTCTGCTGTATCTCCAGAAGATATTTTCCGATATTGTTCACAAATTCATCTAGTTGAACGCCTTTTTTATCTTTGTGCGCTTTGTCTCGTCTACCCATAAATACGCTATTTTTAGCAACATCTCTTGGCCCTATCTCCAATCTAATAGGAACCCCTTTTTTAATCCAGTTCCAGTTTTTCTCACCACCGGTTATTTCTCTGGTATCATATTCTGTTCGTATTTTTTCTTCGTTATATCTTTTATCTTTCAGTTTTAGCAGCAATTCAGTCACGAAACAATCAACTGTCTTCCGGTCTTCATCATTACGATAAATGGGAATGATCGCTATATGAGCAGGGGCAATACCCGGTGGTAAAACTAACCCATCATCATCACTATGAGCCATTATTAGCGCCCCAATAAGCCGTGTCGAAACACCCCAAGAAGTCGTCCAGGCATACTCTTCTTTACCTTCACTACTTTGGAACTTGATATCGGATGATTTAGCAAAATTTTGCCCTAAGAAATGCGAAGTCCCCGATTGCAAGGCTTTCTTATCTTGCATCATTGCTTCGATACAATATGTATTAAGAGCGCCCGGAAATCTTTCTGAGGCTGTTTTTTCTCCTTTGATTACCGGTAACGCGAGATATTTCTCGGCAAACTCTGCATATACATCCAACATCTTCATGGTAAATTCTTGAGCAGCGGCTTTTTCGGAATGAACCGTATGACCCTCCTGCCAAAGGAACTCAGAGGTTCTTAAGAACAGCCGCGTCCGCAATTCCCAGCGTACTACATTCGCCCACTGGTTGATTAATAAAGGTAAATCACGATATGAATTTATCCACCGACTGAATGAAGCTCCAATTATTGTCTCGCTGGTTGGCCTAACAATCAGCGGTTCATTTAACTCCCCGGCATTCTTAAGTCCACCTTGGCCATCATCTTCTAGTCTGGTATGAGTCACAACCGCACATTCTTTGGCAAAACCTTCGACATGCTCCGCTTCTTTCTCGAAGAAGCTTTTGGGAATAAAAAGCGGGAAGTATGCATTTTTACATCCCTTATCTTTAAATAAATTGTCGAGATTCTTCTGAATATTCTCCCATATAGCATAACCCCAAGGCTTAATCACCATACAGCCCCGGACATCGCTATTCTCTGCCATGTCTGAAGCCTTGATAACCTGTTGATACCATTGGGGATAATCTTCTTCTCTGGTGGGTGTTATCGCTGTTTTGATCTGTTTTGCCATTTCTATCGCTCCTATCACTTGATGATTTATTGATGACTATTAAAAAATAGCCCATATTGTCAATATATTAATGGTCGGAAATCCATGTTAAAGCCGACAGTAATAAGGTTAACTTTGATTTAAGTGTCGCTTCAATCAAGGGCTTGTTTCTTGAAGCTGAAAACAACCCAGATTCAATTATCGATCAGTAGAATATCCTTGGTATCCTAAGAGTTTGCAATTAGTGGCTCAGAAGTTGGTGTAAAATTTCACCTATTGTTTTTCTCAGTATATAAAGGACATATTGGTAGCTTCAGGACCTTGTTGAGAAGGTCTTAATCAGGTGTCAAGAAGGGCATAGTAACGAGCATAGAGCCTTCAGCCTGTTGTAGGTGAGATTTTAGTCTCTCAATCATAATAACCATACCTGCCTTCTATCCTGATTCTCTGACCAAACAAGTTATTAGTCAGCTAAGTATTGCCGGTATTTTAAAGTAAACGCTCATGACTGTGAAAAGTAATGTATATTTCACAATGTCTAATGTATAATTTTAATAAAGACACCCGAGGGAATGATTAAATTACATGTGTTCAGGCCTTTTTAACCCGTTAAGTCGTCTTTTTTACTTAACTGGGTCCATATCTGGGATGAATCAGAGCTGGGATGCTATGAGTACTGGACATAATCTGCGGAATCTGAGAAATCTGTTGGAGACCTTTAAACGTAGTAAACGTCCATGACATCCTCAACCAAGAACCAAGAACGAATATGAAGACACCCGAGGGAATGATTAAATTGCCGGCTGAAGCCGGCGTGCCAGCCGACTGAAAGTCAGCGTGCCGGAACCACTGGTAAATCAATTTTAAACATATTAAACATGCAAGGAGCAATATAGTGGCGGATATTATGCTCATTGAACTAGAAATCAAGAGCAACTGTATAATATTTCCTCGTACAGAAAAAATACTCGCGTAAAAGCAGAATTAATCATTGATGCTTCCGGTTGGACTCGGACCCGCCTAAACGCCGGGTATTTCACGTCATAAGATGTTGTTTGAAGTGATGTAAAATGCTGGCTGCCCCATATTTATAACAACCCCGATTGGCGTTAGCCGATCTAGTAAATGTGGATCACAGATACATAAAACGAGTGCCTCGATCTCAAAAATATATGGAGTATGGTTTATTTGGGGAACAGTCGCTGATGTTCCCTGTAACGGAGACCCGACTATTGCCGTTTAACATTGAAAGTCAAGTAAAAGAGTGTAATTTAGTAACCGATACTCATAACATACTTGACATAATTATAAGCATGGAAAAGATAGACGCCTATGCACAATCATTACATAGTAATCGATGCAGGTAACACCAACACTGAAGTTGGCTTATACTGTGACGAAGGGTATATATGCTCCTGGAGGATCTCTTCCGACACAAGCCGGACGGAGGATGAGTTATTCGGTACCATCAACGGCTTGGCTCTACATAGAGGCGTGCTACTAAAGGATGTTAACGCCTGTTGTATTGCTTCCGTTGTGCCCGAATTAACACGGATATATTCACACATGTTTGAGAAATACTTCCGGAGCAGGATCATAATTATCGACAGTAACAGTAATTTAGGGCTAACTTTCTTTACTGAAGACTATAGCTATATCGGTGCCGATTTGTTGGTAAACGCATATTCAGCGAGGTATAAATATAAGACCAATGTTATCGTTGTAGATTTTGGAACAGCCACTACTGTTCAGCTTATAGATATTGATGGTCTGTTTCATGGAACAACCATTTCACCGGGAATCAAGATCAGTTCTGCAAACCTATTCCAAAAGGCCTCCCTGCTTTCAAAAATAAAACTGGAGCCGCCAAGCGAAATCCTGGGTACCAATACCAGAGACTCTCTGCTGTCCGGTATTGTTCGCGGCCACTGTTACATGGTGGACTCATTTGTACGAAACATAAAAAAGAAGTATAGCAATCTTGAAGGCATTAAGGTCGTTGCCACCGGTGGTATTGCGCATCTACTGAAAGATTTTTTAGAAGAGGTAGATATTGTGGACAAGACCTTAACTATAGATGGTCTATATTATTATTGCCGCCAGAATTAGGTTAAGATAGACATTGCATGATCACATACAACTGCCTCGGAGGATAGCACTTATGAAGCGATTAATCCCCATTTCAAGCAAACATATTCTCACAAACAGGCAATCGCGATGCCAATAAAACTGGCCTGATATATAAGAGTACTCGTGCATAAAAACTCTGATTAATACATAAATCAAGACCTTTACCCATGCTTCCCAATAAAAAACTTTCCTTAATACGACTATCTCTATTACTGCTTATAATGATCATTGTCAACCTGTCAGCGGTAGACAACACAACAGGTTTTAATAGCCGCTCTGACACTGATCAGCGGCGTTTTTTCAGCTCTCTAAGAAGTGATTTCTTCTTGTTGCAAGGTTTGCCCCGGATTGAAAATAATACCGTAGATGTCTTAAAAATACCACGAGGCCTATCTGTATATAGAACAAATGCTTTTTACCACGAACAATTCCGGCAATCATTAGAAAAAACGACTGATTATGAAGATAAAACAATAACATTAAGAAGCCATTTTCATCCGGACATACCACTATATTATCCAGTAAAACTTACCTTTGACCGTTACTTAGACAATCTTTTCAAGTCACAATTTAAGCAACAGATACGAGAACAGATCCAACAAGAATTCGTAGAAGACGTAAGAGACGCTGAACCCGGCTTGATACCGGAATTAGTTTTGGATTTACCTCCACTTCCCGGCGCTGTTAGGAAATTCATAGGTGATCGTCCAACACGGCTGAGTCTGACCGGAAGTCAACGGTTAACCCTATCAGGCAGCAGCACAAAACGCGATGATCGCCGTTTAATGGAAGGTGATCGAGGTACCGATCTCAACCTGGAAATGCGGCAAGATTTGAATCTTCGCTTACGAGGCACAATCGGTGACAAAATAAGTGTCAATGTTCGCCACTCATCACAGTCAGACCTCGCTTTTATGGATCCTAGTACTATCGAAATCGAATATGAGGGCGACGAAGACGAGATCATTCAATCGATCAAGGCCGGCAATATATCACTATCCTTGACAGGATCTGAGTTCATTCGTTATTCTGCATCGTCGACCGGACTTTTTGGAATCAGAAGTGACCTCAAGTTTGGCGACCTTGAAATAACAGCTATCGCCAGTAAAGAAGAAGCAGAAAAACTGAGCAGAAGATTTACGGGAACTGATGCTGCTGATTCACTTCACTTTCGCAGCCACAACTATGCCACAAGAACTCACTATTACGTCGTTGTTCCATCTGAGCTTTATCAGCTTTACGGTGAAGGGGATGACGGCTTGCCGGGATATATAGATAATGCCATTAGAACCGATCCAGCAGGAAGATGGTTACTTCAGCCGGGCGCTGATCAGTTATTGCCCGACCCAGCAGAACCATTTGAAGTCTATCTTGATACCTGGGTTGATGATCCATCCTTAGATACTGTCGAAGGATGGGAGTTAGGTGATGATCCAGATGATTTAATGCCTTACCAATTCGAAATATTAGACATCAATACCGATTATTTTATAGATTATGATACCGGAATTCTTACCATGAATATTCCCATCAATCGAAATTATGCTATCGGTGTTGCTTATACACAACTTGATGGTCAAAGTGTTGGTGGTTATATTAATGATAAACTATTTGTTAAGCCAATTCGCAGAAATAATCAGAACCCCGATGAAGACGACGATACCTGGCCACTCCAGGCCAGGAACATTTATAACCTCAACCGTAGAAATATTCAAAATGACGGTTTCAGACTCAACTTCTTTACTTTCAATCCGGATGGGACAATTAATTACTTCATAGATGATGATATTATACCCGGAGGAATAGAATTCAATGACTATCTTAGGTTAGACACTAATGGCGACGGATTGATAAACGGCTACGATGAAACTGTTAATCTATCTGCCGGATATGTTATCTTGCCAATGATTGAACCTTTCAAAGAATTCTCCGACAATATCATCTATGAGACAGAAAGAATAACAGGATCTAATCTCGAACAGATAACTGTTAATATGTCAGCGGTAGGAAAGGTCGGTCGAGACCGCATAGAACTTGGTCAGATGAATATTTTGCAGGGATCGGTAAGAGTTCGTGTTGATGGCGAAACATTGCAAGAAGACACACATTACATCGTAGACTATGACTTCGGTCATATCAGTTTCCTCACGGAAAGAGGCAGAAGCCCGGATTCGAATATAGAAGTTGACTACGAATACCGGCCTCTTTTTGCTACCGATTCGAAAACTTTAATGGGCTTAAGAGCAGATTGGCATCTATCTGATTTGACCAGATTAGGTGGAACATTTATCTATCACTCAGAAACCTCCGGTGAAAGAAGAACCAGTATAAACAATGAAAACAGGACTCTTTTGATGGCCGATATTGACGGTAGATTAGAGTTCGATCCACCTCTTTTTACCAAGTTAGTTGACATGATACCCTTAATCCGGACAGATGAAAGATCTCAGTTTAGATTATCAGGCGAAATCGCTATGACAATGCCGAGAATCTATGGCCATAGAGATCAACCGGACAGAAAAGAAGCTTATCTCGATGATATGGAAGGTAATGTCGATACTTATCCTCTGGGGTTGTCTCGATTAAACTGGTCTCCGGCTAGCAAACCTCACGGAACTAATCTCATGCGAGCCCGGCCAAACTGGTACAATCCAGACAATATTATCGCTGAAGATGTTTTCGACCCTGAATTCTTAACCCAGCGGGAAAGAACGGAAAGTGTTCAGATCATGACATTGCGAACCATCCCGCCGGAGATATCTAATCCAGGCGTAACAAATCAATACTGGGGCGGTATCATGCGCCACTTAGGTAACGAGATAAACTTCTCCGATAAAAAATACATAGAATTGTTAGTTAGAGCAGATAAGTATCCATTCCAGGATTCAGAACCACTACCGACTATTCACATAGATTTAGGTGACATCAGTGAAAATTTTTACGTCTGGAATGGCGGGAAAGGAGTGCTGAACACGGAAGACGGAGCTAATGACGGCGTAAGAGACGGCATCTTGGAACCTCGAGAAGACGTCGGTCTTGACGGCATACCTGAAGGTGAACCGGGAGACGACCCCTATGATAATTTCAGTAATGAAAAAGATGAGTTTGGAGATTATCCCTGGATCAACGGCACCTCGGGTAACGGCATCTTAGACACAGAAGACCTTAACGGCAATGGTGTTTTAGACATGCTAAACCGCTATTTCCAGTACTCTGTTAACCTAAAAAGTGATCATTATGAAAGCGAGTATAACGGGTGGCGTCTATACCGAATCCCAATGGATGACTTTATAATCAAAAGCGACAGCCCCCGAAATCCGAACCTAAATGCGATTAATTATGCACGTGTCTGGATGGAGACTGATGAATTAACTAGGGTTCAAATAGCTCGTTTGAATGTCGTTGGTAATCGCTGGGAAGAAAGAGTTATTAAAGACCGTAATGATGAAGTTGTCAGCAGCAGCTATTTAGCAAACAATAATGAATTCCACTCCGTCTCAGTTGTAGATAATCAAAACAACCGCGACCATTATGTATCACCGCCCAACGTTGAGATCGAAGATGATGGAATTCCTTTGCTTGATCAAGCTTTAGCAGTTGATTATAATAACCTTAGAACCGGTCATTCCGGTATGGTCACCAGGCGGTTTCGTGAGTTTCAAAACATTACAAGCTATGGAAAACTTCGCTACTGGGTATATTTAGAAAGAGGAAGAAGTTTCGAACAGCCCACCGTAAAGGGAGATCAAGAGATCATTTTCAGAATTGGTGCCGACTCTCTAAATTATTATGAAATACGATATCCTGCCGAAGCAGTCAGCTATCATGCAGATGGCATGATGATGAGCGAAAGGTACTGGCAAGATATAGAAATTGATTTCTCTACCTTAACAAGTCTGAAACAGAACGTTGCCGGACATGACGGAATTTACGAGGAAGAGGTTCAAATTCAAGTATCCGGCGAATCGGAAACAGCTACCGTTAAAGTAAGAGGAGATCGAGTTACTTTAACAAACATCAGGAAGATGTCAATCGGTGTTATCAATAATAGCGAAATGACCAGAAACTGGACAGGCAGGCTTTACGTTAATGATATCAGAGTTGCCGATCCTTTTGAAGAGCTGGGATTAGCTGCGAGGACAAGTCTTAACACCACCTTCGCCGACTTCTCAACCTTGAATATGTCTCTGGTGTGGCGATCACAAAACTTTAACACAAATGTTTCCAGAAGAACGCGGCCATCTTATGAAGAAACACTTTCTTTCGATATAACAAACCGCTATAATCTTCATAAGTTTTTCCCCACCGAATGGGGGCTCAACATCCCGCTAACGCTTTCCAGAAATCAAACAACCGGAACCCCGAGATTTAAAGCTAATTCAGATATCTTACGCGCAGACATTCAAGATGATGAAGAAAGAAGAAGAGAAAAAAGAGAATCGCTCAGAAAAAGTGCCGACATTTCTCTAGGTCAAAATATAACACCGAGAAGTAAAATTTTACAATACACCGTCGCTAACACAACCCTCCGCGGGAATATCAGGTATAATGAGAACCTCACCTCCACCAGTGCCGACACTACATTAGTTTACTCAGCCACAATGAATTATAATCTCAATATACCCAGAGAGCTATTAGGATTTAACCTTAGTAGGAATTATCGGATAAACTTCTTTCCTCATAGCTTCAATAATACTGCCAGTTTCAGGTCTGAAGAGCCAAACAGATGGAGATGGAATACATCCAATGTGCCCGATACTGTTTCCGGTATATGGACTAAAGACAGATACTCTCGGGATCGAAGAGAATTAGATCTTTCAACATCTATTAACCATAACCTGACTCCCACCTTGACGGGTTCTTACACTTTTAGTCAAAAAAGAGATTTAAAAGAAGAAGGTGAAATGTTTGACACGTTGCCCTTAGGAAGGGAAACCGAACGAGATCAAAACATTACTTACAACTATA
Organism: Candidatus Cloacimonadota bacterium; assembly: GCA_003564135.1. Taxonomy (GTDB): domain Bacteria; phylum Cloacimonadota; class Cloacimonadia; order Cloacimonadales; family PWNZ01; genus PWNZ01. The sequence goes on along the minus strand of PWNZ01000087.1, from coordinate 5,985 downwards.
ATCCTACACTTCTCCCTCGCTTATGGACGGTAACCGCTACTACCGGAGTTAGATATAGAGAAGTCCAAAAGCCTTTTAGGGAAAGTATTGATGATGAAATCGACTATTGGGAATTCGATGGTAACGTGAACAGGAATGCGAGGATAAATGTCCGCTTAAACAATCGTGATTTACTACAGTCATTATTAGATATGTATGGAATAAGAAGAGCTGAAATCCCGGAAACCCAAGATACAACTCCTGCTGATGACTTTGATGAGTTTGATCAAAGATTTGATGATTTCGATGATTATGACGATGAATTCGGTGATGGCTTTGGATATAACAGCTACACGAATCACAATAATAGCTATGCTATGGCTGATGACTATACGCCTTTCAATGAAACTATGGATGATGGTCAATATGACCACGACATACCAAATAATCAGAATAATAGTACCTCCCCATATCAGGAAGAAATGGACAGAATCAGAGAAAAAGAAGAAACAGAAAGAGATGAAAGAAGAACCGAAACCGCAACTGATCAAGATGATGAAGATGAGCAACCAGCCGAGCCGGAAGATCAAATGAAACTATGGGCTAGAATGATCACTTATTTAGCCCGTTTTGAAAATTTCACCATCAACTACGACAACACCTATGGCAGCCGCTACTCAAGGTACGAAGAGCGACCCGGATTACTTTACCAATTAGGATTGCCGGGTCAGATCGAAGATGAAAGAGAAAATTTAGACATGAAAGAAAACCGCGACAACTTCTCAGTAGCCACCGGATATCCAATCATGACCAACCTTTCATCAACGCTAAATTACTCGCGTACTATTGATAAAAGATACTCTACTGCCAGCCAAAAAGAGGTCACTACCGTGTTTCCGAATGTCAGGTTATCTTTGACTGAATTCCATAAGCTTATCAGAGCCGAAAAACTAATGACCAGTTCAAGACTGAGCAGTTCCTACACCTACACCGAACGAGTCAGAGGATCTATTGATTGGGACGATGATGAGTGGGAGAAGCCATCGGCACGTAATAAGACTCACAGTTTTTCACCTCTTATCTCCTGGCAGGCTTCTTGGCACCACAGAATAACAACCAACATTTCCTACAACCATTCTCAAGCAACTTCTCTTACCTATAGAGAAACATATACAGCCATTCGCGAAAACACCGAAAACTCAATAACGACCAATTTCTCTTGGTCGTTCCGGTCACCACAAGGCTTGAAGCTCCCGTTCTTTTCTACCAGAATGCCGATAACTAACGAGATGACCACCGAGTTAGGCATAAATTGGGACAGATCAAAAAGTATCAATGAGGGCAGCCAGGAAACTATTGTCGAGCGTGACACAGAAAGATACAGAATTAATCCCAGGATTTCTTATAACTTTAGCAGAAATATTCGCGGTGGTATGCAAACATCGTATGAACTTAACCATGATCGCAGGCGAGATGAGAAGCTAAGAACTATTTCATTATCCGTCTGGGCTGAGATAACTTTCTAACTAAGAGCCAACAACCCGTAACCAACCAGTAAGGATCTTTTTAATAACTAAAACATGTTTTATACAAAGATAAAACCGTTCTTAGATCAAACGACGAGTGTGAGAAGATTCGACGAAATTTTCCTCACCCAAAACAAGGTATTTTGCTCTAACCTAAACCTCACGTCAAAGACTATTATGGCAGCTCGCATGTTTTCTATAGATAACATGTCCAGTAGCTTAATATTCGTAACCAATGACTGTAATAAAGCAGAAGATTATCAAGAAGACTTATCATTGCTATTAGGTAAGGACAAGGTCTGTTTCCTGCCTGACTATGAAACTCTCCCCTATGAAGATCGCTCACCTCATTACTCTATCAGAGCAAGAAGATTGGAGGTCTTAGAAAGAATAGTTACCGGCAGACCGCTAGTTTTGGTATTGTCTGTCAAATCTTTGATCAGAAAGATCGTCAGTCCCAAACTTATAAAAAAGAGCTTGATATTACTAGCCCAAGATCGTGAGTATGATCTCGATCAACTTACGTCCAAACTGATCGGTTTTGGTTATGAGATGCAAACAGAAGTAGCAAAAGTCGGCGATGTTTCCAGACGGGGCGGTATCCTGGACATCTACTCTCCTTCGCATAAAAAACCTATCCGTATAGAGTTTTTTGGAGACACTATTACCTCTTGCCGTTATTTTGATCCTTTTACTCAAGTTTCTACAAGCGAAATAGAGACACCTTTAAAAATTGTACCGGCTCGAGAAGTGTCTCTCGACGATATTTCATCAATCAACCCAACTCACTGGAATAAAATCCATAATAACGGTATTTATGAGGGTATAGAGCAGGATATCTCATTGTTATATGATGACACGGCTACGATTCTTGACTATATTGGAAATTGCCCCGGCCAAAAAGAACAGCACGTTAGAATTGCTTTTGACGAATTTGCTCTTCTTGAAAATAGTGCCGAAAACATCATAAAAGAAACTCACGAGCTACACCAAAGAAAACTTATTGAAGTCCCAAAAAGACCTAATAATAAATTAGATCCGGACAGTCTCATCCCCCACCCCAATGAAATATTTACCGATTTCGAGGATTTACTCGGAAGGATCGAAAAAAAATGTTATCTTTCATCACTGCCAGACGAGCCTATAAATAATGGTCACTGTCATGTCGAAAACCCGTTTACACCTCAACCGATTTTTAATAGGGATATCAGCATTTTGCAAGATGTCTTGGAGAAAAAGATCAATGATAAATGGCAAATAATAATCCAATCTGATAATGAAAGTCAAAAAAAGAGAATGAAAGAATCACTAAGGGAGTTCACAGGAAAAATTGACTATGAATTAGGCGTACTTCATCGCGGATTTGAGCTGCCTGAGGCTAAATTAGCTCTTTACACTGACCATGAAATTTTCAACCGTTATAAACAAAAGAAAACCTATGAGTACTATCCCGAAGGTGAGGCAATTGTCGATTATGAAAGCTTGAAACCGGGTGACTACATTGTTCACATTGAACACGGAATAGGACTCTATGAAGGCCTAGTTCTGATGAATGTCGCCGGCAGCAAAGTTGAGTGTCTATCTATTTGTTATGCAGATGAGGCTAAGGTATACGTGCCGGTATATCGTCTAAATCTCGTTAGCCGCTATGTTTCGGAAGATGGTATTAAACCTGAATTACATAAACTGGGCGGCAAAAAGTGGGATCAGGCAAAACTAAGGGCTAAGAAACAGATTGAAATGATAGCTGACGACCTGATCAAACTGTATGCTGAAAGGTCAGTTCGGCAAGGTATTGCTTTTGATGGTGATACTGTATGGCAGACGGAAATGGAAGAATCATTCTTGTATGAAGACACACCCGACCAAAAAAGAGCTACCGATGAAGTCAAAGCCGATATGGAATCACCAAATCCAATGGAACGATTACTTTGTGGCGACGTAGGTTTCGGCAAAACCGAAGTGGCGGTTAGGGCAGCATTCAAAGCTGTCGTTAGCGGCCGGCAGGTAGCAGTCTTAGTCCCTACAACACTACTAGCCGAACAGCATTACATTGTTTTTCAGGAACGGATAGCTCAATATCCGATTAACGTTAGTATGCTCAGTCGGTTTCGCACCAAATCTCAAATAGCCAAAGACCTGCTAGAAGTCAAACAAGGGAGAATAGATATTGTTATAGGAACCCACCGGTTATTATCAAAAGATGTTGAGTTTAAACGCTTGGGGTTACTCATTATTGACGAAGAGCATCGTTTCGGTGTCAGGCACAAGGAAAAGATTCGTAAATTGAAAGCAAATGTTGACACTCTCTATATGTCGGCAACTCCTATTCCTCGCACCTTAAATATGGCCTTAGTCCGCTTGAAGGAGATGTCACTCATACAGTCGTCGCCAAAAGCCAGGCTACCTATCAGAACTAATATCATCCCCTTCGATCTAAATATCATAAAAGATGCTGTTAGAAGAGAACTCGATCGAGGCGGACAGACATTATTTGTCCATAACAGGATTGATACTATCCAGTCAATCGCTGATAAACTTAAAATTTTAATCCCCGATTTAAGGATAGTTGTGGGTCATGGACGTTTACCCGAACGTCAATTAGAAAAGATTATGCTCGACTTCTACGACCATAAATACGATATCATGATAGCTACTACTATAGTAGAGTCAGGCATAGATATTCCTAATGCCAACACTATCTTCATAAACCGGGCGGACATGTTCGGTTTGGCTCAGTTGTATCAAATAAGAGGCCGTGTAGGCCGTAGTAATCGTCGTGCCTATGCTTACTTAATTATTCCGAAAAACATGCAGCAAATAGCCCGCAAAAGGATAGAAGCCCTTAGCGAGTACAACGCTCTCGGATCAGGCTATCAAATAGCTATGCGAGACTTGGAGCTAAGAGGCGCCGGAACCTTATTAGGAACTAAACAAAGTGGCGTAATCAACTCAATCGTCTTTAACTATTATAACAAGCTTCTATCAGAAGCCGTGGAAAACATTGTAAATGGGAAAGAGACCTTCCCCGAGGAACAAAAAACTAATGACTCCACCCGCATCGATATTGACTTCTTCCTACCGGAAGATTATGTCCCAGATGAAAAAACAAGACTTAAACTATATAACAGGATGTTGAAATTCGATCGTCCCGAGAATTTCGATCAATTCGCCTTGGAGTTGAAAGATAGGTTTGGAGAATTGCCGGCTCCTGCCAAAAAGGGACTCTCATTTTTCCTGTTAAAGATGATGGCTGACCGCTGCAACCTCGATTCTTTCAGAATAAGAAAAAGTAAAATTCAGATTAGATTCGACAAGAAAAAACTACCGGATAAAATGACTATCGAAAAAATCGTTACAGCTACTGAACATCCCGTCAGCTTTAATGACAGCCAGCAAGCATTGACGATGACTATCTCGCTTCCCGAAAGTTATACCATAGAAAACAATAAAGTGTTAGAAGCAGCTAAAAAAATACTCTTAGCTACAGAGAAGTCTTAACCCAAATAATGCAGTTAAAAAATATAGAAACTTGACTTTTCTAGTCCGGTGTAATCTCTTTTTTCTGTTACAATGGATAAGCAGATCTCTCTGATCACTCAGAATAGATTTTGAACAAACAGGACACTGCCCCAAATATTAATAACCCAAGTACCAGAAATAAGGACCAGGAACTCCCTAACTTTCCTCTGGTTTGCTGCGAAGTTAGTTGGAGCCGACTACGCAGCAAGCCAATGGTTACCCTTGATTAACTACGGTAGCTAATATTTTCTTTTTTCACCTGATATCTACACAAGGAAACATTCTGTTCCGGTAATCTGTAAAAGCCTGCCTGCTCTGTGGACAAATAATATTGAATAAATAACGTCCGAGAATCTGACCGTATAACAGACCGCCGGGATCTGTCTCACTTCCCTATTTTCGCACTCAGCTTTACAATAATAATGTAACCAATAAGCCCGAAGCTTACCCTTATTACAGGTTAAGAGCCCGTATAGGGAACCATAACCGCTTCATAAGGCAGTCTGCAGCGTCCTTATAGGAATTCTTATGTTTTAGTACCAACGAATCCTATTAAGAGCCGGTGCAGACCTCATATCTACGCGCTAAGCGTACCCGTGATTAATCTCAGACACAGGTTAAAGTGTCAAATAAAAAGGAGAATATAATGAAAACAAAAAATAGTAATTCAATGGTAGGGATTAACATCATTGCAGCCCTCACTATAATTACCGGGGTTTCGCTGTCCGCACAACCGTGGGAACACGGCAATGGAACTGAAGGGAATCCTTATCTAATAGAGGACACTAATGATTTATATGAAATTGGAGCTATTGAGAATCAGCAATATTTAGTACCTTCAGAACTCCTGACCTCAGGGATTATTAAATGATACTAAATCGTAGCAAAGCCGGAGATTCGTACCGGGGAATTTAGTTTCAGACTTATTCAATTCTTCACATATATTCTTCACAACTTT
>PWNZ01000224.1 GCA_003564135.1 Candidatus Cloacimonadota bacterium | reverse complement strand
TACCCTGATACTGTCTGCCAATTATTTCGGGGGCAACATAGGTGTGGGGGATTATGTGTTCGGCAGTCTGGATGGCTCTGCAGCCAACTTTTACGCCACCTTCACCCCTGAACTGGAGCTGATCTTTGCCCAGCAATACAGGGTGGGACAATCGGAAAGGTCTACGGATATGAAGGGCGATGGCCATGGACGGATGTACTTTACCGGAAGAAATTTCGCATCAACCCAAACAGCCGGGTTTGGTTGCCTGGAGAGTGAAGAGTCGGGAGGCAGCTACCTGGCAGCCATGGAAAATGAGCCGATACCTTTTCCTGAACTCGATTTTGAAATAAATCAAAACATCAGCAACGTTTACCTGAGCAATAACAGCACCGGTGCCGACAGCTATACATGGAGTTTTGGTAATGGTACAACAGCCAGTAGTGTTAATGCCGTAGTCAATTATGCCCAGCCCGGGGCATATGAAATATGTCTTAACGGAACCAATTCCTGTGGCACGGTAACCCTTTGCCAGGTAGTAGAGGTGGATGGGCTTTCGCATATATTTCCATCCGCTCACAGCAACCAGGGGCTGGCTTCGGTAATGATTTATGGGGGAGGATTGTCAGCAGAAGTTACTGTAAAACTCACCGGCACAGCAGAAGAATTGACAGGTATGTATCTTCAGATGGTAGGACCGGGAAGGTTAAAAGCAGTCTTCAATCTTAATGAAGTACCAGTTGGAGTAAGAAATCTAGAGGTTACTTCCAATGATGATACTTTTGTTTTGGAAAATGCCTTCGAAATAAAGGAAAGCAGTGATCCCGCCCTTGAAATTAATTTCACTGGTTTATTCAGAGGTCGTGCAGGATTGTTCCATAATGACAGCTGTACCGTGACCAATACTGGTGATGACAACCTGTTGGGTTTAATGATATTTGACGATAACTGGATTTTTGATGACCAGTATTTGCATAATGTCTCCATGCCCGAAGCCACAGAGGGATCTGTATGGGCAGATGCCATGAGCTGGCTGGAGGATAACAACCTTCCGGAACATTTATTGGGTTTTACCTATGAGGATTCTTCCCGGTATCGGCGGATAAATACTTTTTTCTTCCCTTCTATTCCCGGCAAATGGACCATGGGACTCAATAAGAGTGTTTTGGTAAATCAAACAACTACATTCCCCAAATATATAACAGTTGTACAACCCCTTTTGGCGCCAGAGAGTGTACCCGGCGAAGTGATTCCTGGTAATGGAGTTTGCCTGGGGCAATGGATAAAGATCTCGCTGGAAGAATCTCTTGACATTAGCATAGACCAGGAAGAATTTGACATCTGCTTTGATGATATCTACCAGGACTTACTTTCTGAAATAATGGACCTGGTGGTTGAGCAGATCACTCCAGCACCCATGCCCACAACGATGATTGTTGCTGGTCTGGTGAAAAGACTCATTGACGCTGCATGTATCGAGGTACTTCCGTTGGAATATACACAAAAGCAGGTGGAAGATATTATAATGCACACTTTGAATGGTATATCATATTATACCGGTGTCCCTCCCCTTTACTGCAGCGATCTTGAGCTTCCTGTTCCATCAAAGGATGATCCCATCGAAACTGATAATTTTCATAAAGACGAATTTTGCGACATCGCAATTGAAGATTTCGGACCGGGCATTGTTTTCAAAAAAACCAACAGGTTTTCTTCGGGTATAACTTCCGTAAGAATGGCTGTAATAATCTGTCTTGGTGTTGCTTTCGACCCCAATGAAAAATACGGCCCCGGCCTTTCTAGGTTGCGAAATGCAATTAATTACAAAGAAAATCTCAACTATACAGTTGCTTTCGAAAACGAACCTGATGCTGAGCTCCCGGCACAGTATGTGCTTATCAGCGACACCCTCGACTTTACCCGGTATGAACTGGAAAGCTTTCAGTTTGGGAATGTATGGATAGGAAAGGACATGGTTATTACCCCCCAACAAAACGGTTATTCATTCTTCCATATCGAAGACCTGCAACCCGAACTTGACCTAAAACTCCTGGTAACAGGCAATCTTGATATGGAAACCGGTATTGTAGAATGGGAATTCTTCTCTCTCGATCCTGTAACCCTGGATATCACACCCGACCCTCTAGCTGGATTCCTGCCTCCCAACCAGGACGGAACCGAAGGAACAGGCAGTGTTAGTTTTCAGATCGATTTAAAAGAGGAACTAATAGCAGGAGATTCCATCCTTAACCAGGCTAATATTTTCTTCGATTCCAACGATCCCATTCTTACCGGTATATGGACAAACGTTTTTGATGATATTCCTCCTGTATCATCTATAAATCCATTACCTGAAACTACCACCGAAACTGTCTTTACAGTAAGCTGGTCCGGAGTAGATGAACATGCCGGGGTGCAAAACTATGATGTTTATATGGCTGAAAACGAACAGGAGTTTGAGTTGTGGATCACCACCAGCGCTTCATCAGCAGAGTTTGAAGGAGAGCCTGGTTCAACTTACAGATTTTTCGTTCATGCACTGGACTGGGCCTTCAACACGGAAGAAAAACCGGAACTGGAACAGGCAATTATAACTATTCTTCCCGTTTATTCAGTAACCTATGAAGTAACCGGTGAAAACGGATCTCTTTCCGCTGCCGTAGCTGGCACACCAATAAACTCCGGTGATGAAGCTGC
>PWNZ01000101.1 GCA_003564135.1 Candidatus Cloacimonadota bacterium | reverse complement strand
CGGCAAAGAGCAGAGAGCGAAGGGCCAAGGGCGGAGGGCAGGGAGGAGAGGGAGAGACTAAGAGATGGAGGAAGTGGCGATTGGATATGGCGTTTTGAGTTGATTTGTATATGGAATAGTGTGGTCACAACGGAAACGTTCTCATACCTGCCAGGTCTGAGTTTCAGGGCGATGATGCGGTAAGTTAGTAGAATAGTTGAGTAGTTGAATAGTAGAGTAGTGAATTAGAGATTAGGGAGGTGGGGTTGATCTATAGGATGTGGCGTCTGGAGGTGAAATGGGGAATAAAAAAATGAATAATTAACAATGAATGATGAATAATTGGTTGAAAAAATAGTGAAGAAGAATGATGCGGTCATTACGGAAACGTTCTCATAACTGCCAGGTCTGAGTTTCAGGGTGATGATGCGGTATCCTGACCGAAAGGTATTTGAAATGGTTAAAGGAGTTACCAACAGCTTGTTATGATGTGAGTGGATGGAGGAAGTGGCGATTGGATGTGACGTCTGGAGTTGGTTTATTATTTATTGGTTGGTTTTTTAGTTGAGGTGACGAAAAATGGCGGTGTTCGGAGTTGAATTGAGAGTTTAAACGGAAAAATTGCAGACCTTGCGGTCTGTTCAGAGTTTTTTATAATTGCTGAGTAATCTCCTGCAGGGCATGAACAAGATAATCTAGGTCCACCTTGCCGGTGAAGTAACCGGGGCTGATGCGAATTGTGCCGTCAGGAAATGTTCCTAACGCCTTGTGGGCTAAAGGAGCGCAGTGGAGACCGGTGCGGCATTGTATCTGGTATTTATCTTGTAAAATAAACCCAACCTCTCCACTATCCATACCTTCGATAGTTAACGAAACGACGGAAACAACGGAATGAGAATCGGGCATGTTATATAGTCTCACAGCAGGTAGTGAGGCTAATTTTTGGTAAAGATAAGAGTATATCTCTCTTTCATGGGCTCTAATTTTGTCTATACCTTCCTTAGCAATAAAATCCACAGCAGCAAGTAAACCGGCTAATCCGTAACTATTCATAGTTCCCGCTTCCAACCTGTCAGGCATTAGCGACGGCTGAATCAATTGTCCGGAAAAACTACCTGTTCCGCCTTCACGCCAGGGCTCTAAGTCTATACCTTCACGAACATATAATCCTCCTGTGCCGGGAGGACCCAACAGTCCTTTATGCCCGCAAAAAGCAAGCATATCTATCTGACTATCAATAACATCCAGCGGCAAAATACCTGCTGATTGGGCTGCATCAACAAGCACTGCTACCCCTTTTTCATGAGCAAGAGAGGTCATTTCCTTAAGGGGTAAAATGGTTCCGCAGACATTTGAAGCATGATTGATAATCAACAATTTTGTTTGGCACGTAATACTATCCCTAAGAAAATCTATGTTGGGCAAACCGGCTGCAGAACAAGGTACGGTGGTAACATCAATAATCCCTTTTTGCTGTAAACCTGCTAAAGGCCTTAACACCGAATTATGATCCATAGCGGTATGAATAACATTATCGCCCGGTTTAACAAACCCCTTAATTGCCATATTCAAAGCGTCAGTGGCATTAAAGGTAAAAACAATGCGCGAGGGGTCGGGTGCATTAAATAAATGTGCCAACTTTTCGCGAAGGGTGTATATTAAACGGGAGGCAGCGAGGCTATTATTATGAGAGGCTCTACCCGGACTGCCTGCTATATGGCGCAGATAATGTGCGGCAGATTGATATACTTCCGGGGGCTTAGGGTGGGAAGTAGCGGCATTATCGAAATAAAGATTCATAAGATGACTGTTTCGAATATTGGTGAGAAATAGCGAGCTATGCTATAAGAGATGCATTCCTTCGATAATTACATTGTTTTGCTTTAGGATAGAGATAATTTCTTGCTTATCTGCAGGAAAACAACGGAGCGAAGTACCGCAACTGGTACTGATACTTCTCGGGACAGGAACCATTTTGATGATATGCTCACCTTTTTTTAACAAAGATTCGGCACGGATAGCATGATAGGTTGAAGGAAAGGTTATGTAACAAAATTTTTTCATCTTGTTATTTTGTTAAAAATAATTTGTAGCCTGGGGAATCTTCTTCCGTTTTGATGCTCCAACCCATTTTAGATACTATTCGACGAACATTATCCCGGGCTGTGGGTGAACTTACAAGTATGGTTATGGGCTGGGAGTTAGAGATGTTTTTCAATTCTTTTTTAACTCTGAGAACAGGTTCAGGGCAGGCTAAACCGCGACAATCGATAACGTGAGACATTCTTTCGCTCCTTTTCTTTGTTTACGGTAATTGTTTAGAACTCTATATTTAGTCAACGTTTTTGTTGGGCAAAGGGCGGAGGGCTGAGGGCGGGGAGGTGGGGGAATTTAGAATTTAGAATGTAGAATTTATAATTGGAAAGAGCAGAAGTGGCGGTTTAGTGGTGGCGTCTGTTGAAAGATAGATTAGGGATTAGGGATTAGGTGGGGTTGATCTGTAGGATGTGGTGTTTAGAGATGAAATGGGGAATGACGGTTTTTTTTGTCCACTAATTACACGAAGGGCACTAATTAAAAAGGAATATGAAGGGAAAGGGATTGATGTACGATGTATGATGTAGGATTTATAATTGGAAAGAGGGGAAGTGGTAGTTTGGATGTGGTGTTGGGAGGTGAGTTGGATATATAGGCTATGAATTTCACGAAT
>PWNZ01000232.1 GCA_003564135.1 Candidatus Cloacimonadota bacterium | reverse complement strand
TTAATTTTTTACAACAATAATAATTGAACTTGTATATTTTTTTAATTAACCCGAAGTATAACCCTTTAACAAGTCAATTTTGCCAAGGACAAAATTGCAGGAACACAAACTAAACCATTTACAATTATTTTTTAACCGCAGGCCGCCGGGTCTGCCAATACACAAATCAAACCATTTACAAATTTAAATTTTTAGAATTATGAAAAAGTTTATTGCAATTTTCGGAGTACTCGCCATTTCGGCAGGTATGACCTTTGCCCAAAATAATCAGGCAACATCAGCACAAAACGGTAACAATAATGAGGCAGAAGTTCTGCAAACCGGTATGGAAAACACAGCTACCACCAGCCAGGAAGGCGACAGAAATGACGCAGGGATTCAACAAGGGAATTTCGGTGGTGGAAATGTTCAATCCAATTATGCCATTGGCAGTATCGATCAAACCGGTGATGACAATACCGCACAGGTAAATCAGCGCCAGGGATGGGCAGGCGGCTCAGCCGTTAGCATCCACTCTGTGGAACAGGTAGGTAATTTCAATGTTGGTTTGCTTACTACTTATAATGGTGGCAACTTCGGTTCTGTAGAACAGATAGGTGATGATAATTATGCAAATGGGAGCCAGGCCAATGGACCCAACCACGATCTGACCATTTATCAACAGGGAAATGAGAACGAAGCGAATGTATGGCAAGGCTCAGGATCTAACAACACTGCTGTTATTATGCAGGGTGGCGACATAGGCGGCGATATTAATAACAACAATGGTGTTGCACGTATCGACCAAAGAGGTTCTGACAATGATGCGACCATTCAGCAGCGTCAAGGCTGGAACAGTGGAACCCTCTTTAGTGATCACAGCATTGACCAGTTAGGTGACAACAACCAGGCTGTATTTACTACTTTCAATGGTGGAAACACAGGTACCATTGACCAGATAGGTGATGACAACTGGGCTAGCGGACGTCAGTCTGTGGGTTCTGGAAACAACATTGACATTGCTCAGGACGGACTGGGCAACTGGGCAAAAGTAGAGCAAATCAACAGTACTTCTTCTACTGCACTCATTACTCAAATTGGTGATGAAAACATTGCTGATGTAGATCAAACAGGTACTTCAAACTCTGTTCTTATTGAACTAGGTGTTTATGGTGGTGCTGAAAGAAGTGTTGCAGAATTTGTACAAAACGGTGAAAATAACTACTTTGAAACTAAAATGGTTAGTTCGTATGATAATACTGTAACCGGTAACCAGCTTGGTGACAATAACTATTATCGAGTGGGCGTAAGAGGAAGTGACAACACAGTAACTATGGATATGGAAGGTGATGCCAACAGAGGATCATGGACCATTGGTTCAATGGGATGGCCACATCAACCGGAAGGCAATGAGCTTTCTATTGATGTTGATGGTGATGGAAACATTACTTCCGGTACCATCTTGGGTGACAATAACGAAGTTACTTTGATTCAGGAAGGAAATAACAACATGATTGGAACAAACTGGTACAGCCAGGATGGAGTACAAATCGAGGGTCATATGAATACTGTTTCTGTGGGTCAATTTTCTGATGGTAACAGCTCATTCAATTCTGTCGTTGGTAACAGTAATACAATAAATGTAGTTCAACAATAATTCTAAACTTAATGTTGGCTTAAGTTCTAAAATAGTCACATGGGTTTTGAACTATTAATCTCTTATTTGCAAACAAAAAACTTTTCACAAATGAAAAAGTTATTTTCAATAATCGCGCTTTTGCTTTTTTTGACAGGAATGGGTTTTGCTCAGAATAACCAGGCTACGGTTGACCAGGATGGAAATACCAATGAAGCTATGATTGACCAGATTGGTAGTGGTCATGAGGCTTTCATATACCAAACCGGCAGCAACAATGAGGCTGAAATCAGGCAAACCCATGACCGCAACTGGGCCGAAGTGATCCAACAGAACGATGACAACAAGGTTTTCATCGATCAGGTCTATGGATCTGACAATATTGCCCAGATCAAGCAGATGGGCAGTCAGGAGCATACCTATTTCCGTCAGCAGGGCGATAATAACATCTTCCGGCTGATGCAGCAGGATGGTTATAACAAAGTGGGGCTTGATGCCGACAATCCGTTTATCCAGCTTGGAAATCACAACAAGTTTGCCGGAGTAACCAATGGCGATGGACTTGCTTTTGACCAGGATGGGTATGCTATGCAATATAACGGTGCTGTTCTTGATCCTTCAAGCCATCAAACCGGTGATTACAACCAGATTGGTTTGTACCAGGATGGTTTAAGTACCGGAACTATCAAGCAACATGGTGATGAAAACACTGCCCTGCTCTGGCAGGTGGGTGAAGGAAACACTGCGATCATTGATCAGTATGGTAATGGCCACAGTGCTTCTGTTACCCAGGTGGGCGATGGCAATACTGCTATTGTTACACAAAGCCCATAATCACCCGATTGTTAATACGTTTTGCACAAAACATGCAAGACAGATAAACCATTTACAACGTTCTTCATATTAACAATCATTCAGGTGCGGTCTGCGGGGTTTTGTGCCCCGCGGCCCGGTTCCTGAACCCTAAACAAAAAGATAAATGAAGAAACAATTCATTATCATAACATTACTGCTACTGGGTATTTCCGCGTTTGCGCAGGAGGATGCCTCGGGCAATTACCAGGATGGCATATTG
>PWNZ01000128.1 GCA_003564135.1 Candidatus Cloacimonadota bacterium | reverse complement strand
TGACTATAAAGCTCAGAGCTACTCCTTTAAGCTTTCAAATGCCTTTCAGTTAAAGATTCCGCATCATCACTCTGAAACACAGACCTGGCAGGTCTGTGAACATTTCCCTAATGTCCGCATTATTCCGTATACATTTCAACTTCAAATGCCACATCAAATCTACCGTTTCCACTCTTTCCAATTCTAAATTCACTTAATCCTTCCCCAAATAATCTCATTCATCCCTATCATTCGGGCAATTCGTTTTTAATAATTTGTGAAATTCCCAGCTGTTTACCCCAATTTCGCTCAAGGCGCCACTACCAAACAATCGCTTCATCAAAACTGTTCCCTAAATATTCATTTTTAATTAGTGTTTTTAGTGTAATTCGTGGATAAAAAAACACCTTCAACTCTCATTTCAACTCCAAACGATTACAATTATTTAATAAAAGTAGCTCTACCCGTAGCAACAAGCTGATCATTAAACTTCAGATGATACATATAAAAACCGGTAGCCACATATCTGCCTCTTTCATCTTTACCGTCCCAAAAAACATTATAATCACCGGGAGAGACATCCGCATCGAACAACCGCTTCACAAACTGCCCTTTAAGATTATAAATCTCTATAATAACATTCCCCGCTTCCGGTGCCTCAAAAGCGATATTTGTTCCGGTGGTACTGCTTCGATGGCCTTCTACACCTACAGTTCTATGATTCTCAACAGTCACCGCCGGATTGGGAAAGTTCCTCAAGTTAAACTCCCCTTCTCTCAGTCTCTCAGTCTCTTTGTCACTCTCTATCACCTCCGTCTGCGGATGCCACTGATAAGCTCCCATATCAATCTTTCCATCTACTATCCGCGGATTTCCCGCCAAATCATACTCCGGAAACTCAAAATCGTGTATATCCAATGTTCCCGCACCTCGTGCCGGCGAGTTCTCCGAAAGCATATACGGATAATCGGGATTAACATCTTCTCCAACAAACAGCGGATCGGCATCTATGTTACCATCCAGCCAGTTAATGATATTACCTCCATAAACATCTCTAACTCCGTCAATCCCATTCTCAATCAAGGAATGAGATACCGTTAAAACATCCGGCCCCCCTACCCAATGGCGACCTCTAATAAAAAATATCTGACAGTTGCCGTGATTATTGTACAGAATACTATTATACAGGGAAACATTAGTTAATAGTTCGAAATCACATAATAATATTGCACCTATTACACGTAAATTCCCGAATGTGTCTGCGGTATAGTTGTTACTTATTGTAGCATTTATAAACCGAGCCTTAGCATCGATCAGCATATATGTTGAATAAATCTGAGTTGGATACTGAACATGACTGATCGTATCGGTTAGTTCTAAATTAACAAAGGTTACGTGATAAGGTTGCGGTTCTTGAAGTACTCCTTTAACATATATCCGGCCCAGCCCCTTAGAATGATTGTTGCGAAAACGGATATTCTCAGCATAAATTGAAAACTCTCTTCCTACAACAGAAAAAAGCCTGTCATTATCGGCAGTTATGTCGTTGTGGCGGATTTCAATATTTTTCAGGGTAACATTGTTACATCTCTGGAAACTAATGACGCGATGACTACTACGCTCATTTTCCAATATATTTGAGCTGGTATTGGCCACAATCAGGTTCTCAAGGGTAAAATCTTCGGCATTAAGACAATTTATTACCCCGAAGGAGGGTGAACCACCTTGACGACCATTTGTTAGGGTAAAGTTTTTAACCGTAAAATTACGGGAACGGTCGTGCGGAAAATCGGGATAAGATACAGACTCGATCAAAAGATATTTGTCATCACCGTGAAGAATAGTTGTATCTCTATGATGACCGACGATATCAATGTTTTCTCTCACTCCGATGGGAAACCACTGCTCATTCAAAGATGAAGAGTATATCCCCTCAGCAACATAAACAGTTCTCCGGATTTCACTGTCGGGCTTGATTCTCATCAAAGCTGCAGCAATTCTCTGCAAAGGCTCTTCAGGAGTTAAACCGCTGTTGGTATCACAGCCGTCTGCAGCGACATATAAATCGGCAGCTATCGGTTCAATGATGCCGTAATTGATGGTAACGCTATATCCGGCGGGGAGATTTCTTGTGCTCTTGCCTACAAAAAATAGGTCGGGAGTTGCGACGTATAAAGTATCAATGATAATTGATTCTTTACTGTCACCCCAGATTGGTGTACCAATCCTTATATCACAGAACTGTGAACCGTGATTCAGGTAAATACTGTTTAGCTCAACGGGGCAGAATTCGGTGTGTTGATCGTCAACACCGCGATAGACACTGAATCCACCTGTCCACCAACCGACATTATGTCTGATTGTATTACCTCTTAATAGTGGTCTGCCGTTTTCAACACTAACTCCACCTGTAATACAGGTGGTATAATTAAACTCGATAATGTTGTATCTGATAACCGGAGAAGATGTTCGGATTATATTAATTCCCCCGGCATAGCGCCCTTCTCCGTTTCTGATGGTGAAACCGGAGAGAACGGCAGCTCGTGTCTCACCGGAATCGAATGTCACTACAGTATCAAGACGGTTACCGTCAATGATAGTTTCCCGGATATACCTTCTATCGTAGCTTTCGATACCATAAAGGCTGGTCAGAACGATATTTTTCCCTTCAAAATTGATATTTTCATAGTAGATACCGGGATGGACGATGAGAGT
>PWNZ01000259.1 GCA_003564135.1 Candidatus Cloacimonadota bacterium | reverse complement strand
GGCAAAAAACACGAACCGAGTTTACGAGCTCGCCGGACGAAGTACGGCAACTGATCTTTTTACGAGCTCGCCGGACGAAGTACGGCAACTGATCTTTTTACGAGCTCGCCGGACGAAGTACGGCAACTAATCTTTTTAAACGAGCTCGACGCAGTCAATATTATTGATAAGGTACTAATACCAGTAACACCTGAACCATCTTCACTCTCTCATGGAATAGTCATAGAACCGTTCTCTGAGCAATTTTCTGTTGCGCTTGTGAATTGTCGGAAGAACATTACTTTTTTTTCTGTATTTTTCTCTTCGGTGATCAAATATGTCTATCCACTGATCAAACAAAGGATGACGATTTCTGTCCAATAATCTCTTATTCTTGTATGAATTCAAAAAACATATCATTGCCTTCTCAAACCTCTCCGGTTCGTACATTGCTGCGAAAAACAGAAGAAAATTAAACAGGTCATGTTCGGGCACAGACAAACTGCTTTCTGAAAAGTCTATCATGTAATAATTGCCGGTAACTTCGTCTATTATATAGTTTTTTGGGTTAGTGTCAATGTGACATAATACCTTTTGCTTATTGGATGTTTTCAGGTGCAACTGAGAAAACAGACCGGCTAATTTGAAAAAGTCAAGATTCATCTTATTGGTAATAGTCTCTCCCTCAAGCAGCTCCATCTCAATTACTTTCTCACCATAAGTAGCCAACAAACTAGGAATAAAAGGAAAAGCAATGCTTAAAACTCTCACCTCTTTGTGAAAGTCTACCGCCGTCCGGCACACTTTGAGAACTCGATGTTTCTCCGGTATGACAATTATTTCAGCCTTCATTGTTTCAGTATTTAACAATCAGCATTGTATGTCTATTTTCCCTTTCCTGTAGCCTTTTAAGTTGCTGAGGAATGAGTGAATTAAATCATAGAACAGATTTGCAACAAATGGAACCATATTTATACGTTTACCATCGATCTTTACCGTTATTTTTTGGTCTTGATCGACTAAACAGTCCGATCTATTCTTGGTCCCATCCAAAATAGCAGTTACCATCTCATAGCAAGTTAAACCACATTTAGAACAACATTCATCGCTGGACAAAGGTAACGATTCAAATACCTTTTCTTCAACCATATCGCACAGTTTTTCTATGTCTTCGTAATTATCTATTACCTGATACTGTCTGTAGGTTTTAATCTCTCGGGATATTTTCCCGCTGATTGCCATCGTCGTCCCATCAACAAGTTCATTGAGCTCTTTCTCAGAAGCTGCAGTAATGATTTTTGGGATCGCTTCATTTTTCATTCCCTCAATAACTACCCAATCCGCTTTCACCAAACTTAGCATGTCCAACAGATGCATTCTTTCAGGTCTAATTAGATATGTTTCTTTTAATCCTCTTGCAAACACAGTTTCAGCACCGGCTTTTTGCATCCTATGGCTGTTAGATCCCTCTTTTTCCATAGTAAAATCCTCATTGTGAATATCTTTAATTGCCGCTACACTATACCCTCTTTCTTTAAGCTGCTCTATAAGCTGGAGAGCTATGGTAGTTTTACCGGTTTTACTGTAGCCCGATATCGCAAATACTTTCATCTTTACAGCTCCTTTTTTGGTAAAAGGATTTGATTTTGCCATATTCCGTCAAATCATTTCCAACTCAAGCTCTGCTAGATGGGTTTTTCATCTTTTATGTCCTCAATAAAATCCTTTACAATAATGGCCTGATAATTTCTAGTCCCGAGATATTCTCACTCAACAGGAGGAAACTTGTTCACAATAAGAAGGATAACTTCGCAAGATAAAGAAGCAGTACTCAAGATAAGTAGTAAGATATGGGAAGGTAGCGACTATATACACAATGTGTTCGATCGATGGGTCGCTGACACAAGAGGTGAATTCACTGCTGTGCTTAGAGATGGTATAATTGTTGGGTTCAGCAGACTCAGTTTTCTCACACCTACAGACGTATGGCTTGAAGGGTTAAGATCTGATCCGGATGCTAATGTAAAAGGAATAGGGCGAAGGCTTTCGGAGCACTATTTGCAGTTATTAAGCAGAAAAACAGACCTGAATTCAATCAGATTCGCTACTTACTTCCAAAACAAAGCATCTATCACTACAAGCGAAAGATTAGGTTTCGAGGTCGATATTATAATGTCTAATAAAGTATTGTGCATAGATGACGATGACCAAAATCGCTTTAAAGATAAAGCTTTACCACAAAATATCCATTGTGGCGGTCTCGGCACGGAAGAGATGAACCGATATCTCGAAAATTCTCAATACCTAAAAGATGCCAAAGGTTTCATCTGTTTAGGATGGGTCTGTTATAAGCATAGCAATCAAATGATTGAAAAATTCTTCTATGAGCCTAAACAGTATATCGCGTACAAGACCAACAATAATCTATCCGGTCTGCTTTTTTATGACATAAAAAACTCAATGAATAAGACACCTACATGTAATATATGCTTGATAGAGGCAGAGTCTCAGGAAGTAGCGGACCAGCTCTTGGATGCAGCAAAGATCATCACAGTTCAAAGTGGATTAAGTTTGTTAGAAGCTAAGATACCCACCCAAGAAAGATATCTTAAACCCTTGTCGACTGCCGACTTCAAAAGCCGGGAGCAGGAAAATGACTTTATTATTTATAGCTATCCGCTACAGCATTTGAGGCATGTGAAAAGAATTATGATATAGTATCCTTTATCAAGCAGAAACATGTCATACGGGGATATTGAGTTTTGTGGTTCTGTAGCTAAACCAAGTCTCAAAAAAACTCTTCTCGTAAACTTTCGAAGAGAAAAGTGAAGCTGCGTTTAAAAACATAGTCACTAATCCCTACACCACATCCCAGTTGAAGCAACCTTTTTGGTCTTATTAGGCTCTCTTTCAAATCGCGTGAGTAGAGCTAAACAAAAAAGTTGAACGGAACTGCCCAGTAATAATAGTGCCTCCCAATCAACGGACAAAAGGGAGAACACCATCATGGGGGACTTCTCGAAGAGCAAGCTTGTGAAGAAATTTTGAAATTGCGAGGTTATTATTTGTCTCTGATGAGAAGAAGCTAAAGATAAAGTCAAAATGGAGATACATGTTCACGTTAAAACTACCAAACAATCTCAATGTCATATGTGGCATTGAGTTATTCCGTTTTACGATACCAAGGTTCATCACCTTTAACATACACCTATCCTTTGCCGGTCTGTAGTGTTAGTGCTATCATTCCGCCGAACTAAAGGTCCTGCAAAAATATGAATATATAGCGGAAACAATCACCCGCTCGACTTGAAAGAGAGCTGTATACAATCATTTCCCCTTCATGCAGTAGCGTATAGCTTTCCACAAAATTATCTAATCTCTGATTTACTTTTGCTGGAAAAAAATAGCCTCTGTGGTTAATTAAGAGCGAGAAGCTGCGACCCTATCTCGCTACCACCGAAAGCTCCATATTTTATTCAAGTTACACTAATCGACTTTTTTGTTTACAGAAACACCGATCTAAAAATAATGTTATATATAGTAGATAACTGTTCTGCTTATAGTATCTTGCATTCTATGAATGAGAGATAAACTAGTTGGGCAGACAGGAAGCAAGCAAGTTAATAATGGAGGAAATAATGAAGAATAAACTAGCAATCTGCGCCATCATACTGTTCCTTTTTGGCTCATTGATAGCACAAGAACCCCAAAGAGTCGCCGTATTAAATTTCGAACCCGAGGAAAGAGCCGCTCGCACCCAAGCCAACAACCTCATGCATGCTCGCAGAGGTGACTTTATCAATATCTTTGATGAATTAGATCAATATAAACTAATTGATCAAGGTCGGGTTAATGATGCACTAACCGATTTTGGTATAAGCGATGTCAGAAATTTAAATTCAGCGATGGCTGCTCAACTTGGTGAAGAATTGGAGGCAGATATTTTAGTTTGGGGATCAATCTCAGACGTTTCTGCCACTGAGAGCAGAATAATTGCCAACATTATGAGCGTCCGCTCACAAAACATCAATCAAGTTAGATTTAATGCTAGGAAAAGACGGAATGACCGCCGTGACGACTTAGAAACGGAGCTAGTGCAGAAAATAGGTGAACTGACCGGAGGTGAAATCAACAGACTTTTCGACATAGGAGAACAACAGTTAGACTCCGAAAACTATACTGCCGCCAGACAAACATTTGAGCGCATCGTCCAAATTGAGCCTCAAAATTCTGAGGCATTGTATTTCTTAGGATATTTGACCTTTATGCTTGATGATTATGAGTCTTCTGTTGATTATTGTGAGGCTGCTTTAGAAATATCGCCCGATGACACAAGAGTTCTTAACAATTTAGTGGAAGCCCTGATTCAAGTTGGCAGGCATACTTGCGCAATTACCACACTCGAGCAGTTGGCTCAAGTAGATCAAGATGAGACTGCCTGGTTAAGAATTGCTGAGATATATTTTGACATCCACGACGAGTATATGGCCACTGATGCCCTGAGAAAAGCTGTTGAAGTAAATCCTGAATCTGAAGAAGCAAGATACAGATTAGGCGTTGTGTTGTTTGACAACCATGAAATTGAAGAATCAATCCCACACTTAGAATATATTGCCGAACTTAACCCTGAAGATGATTTGATCAACAGAAAGTTGACCTCCGCATATCTGCGAACTGATCAACTGGGTTCAGCTATCGAAAGCTATAGAAGGCAGATAGAACGTAACCCGGAAAATGTAACTGCTTATCTAAATTTAGCAGGAGCTCTCAGAACTAAAGATAATAACGAAGAAGCATTAGAAGCTCTTAACAAGTTAGCAGATATTGAAAGAGATAACCCAACAGTATTTATTCGTTTAGCTGATGTTCATCTCGCTTTAGATAATATGGATGAAGCTGATAGATATGCACAAAGAGCTCAGCAGTTAGATCCGGAAAACCATGAGCCTTACGCCCTTTTGGCACAAATCAATCAGGTACGTGGTTATCAACAATACGAAGACTTCTTGGAATATGAAAAAAAAGCACAGGATGCATTTGGTGCTGAAGCAAACCGGCTTATCGACATGAGAGATCAAGCAAGAAGTCAAGCAAATCAGCTGTTCCAACAAGCGGACCAACATCTAACTTCAGCCCTGCAATATGCTCCGGGACCACCGGTAGTTAGAGATATTGAAGCTCGGAAGAACATGTTGGAACGACTTATTAGTGAAACGAGAAGTACTTTTTTCGATTAATCATACATTAAGTTTATTGGTAAAGAGCTATCTTGAACCCATTATCCAAACATTGCTGCTGTTGGAACTATAGCGATTATTGCTTATGCATAGCGTTAAGATTCAACATCAGCATTAGTTTTGTGATGAGAATTAGTTAAAGCTGAAGAACCAAAGAAAAAAGTAATCCATGAACAAAATTGACCTGCATCTTCACACTGACCAATCGGATGGTAGAATTTCCCCTTTAGAATTACTAACGCTTTGTCGTGATAGAGGCTTCAAGAATATCTCAATAACCGATCATGACACTCTAAACGGATATCTTCAGGCTAAAAAATATGCCAAAGATTATGGCATTGAACTAATCCCAGGCGTAGAGATAAGCAGCTTCTTTCTCGGCAAAGAAGTTCATATCCTCGTGTATTACTTTGAAGAGAATAACCAAATGCTTAATCAACTTTTAGAGATGATCAATAGCTCGCGTATTAGTAGGGCAAGAAAGATAATCAATAATCTAATCTCGGCTGGTATTGGCCTAAATTTCGATAAAATATACGCAAAAACCGGCAAATCGGGGATTATTGGCAGAGTTCACTTAGCCCGTGAGATTAATGCACTCAAACCTGAACTGACCATCAAAGACATTTTTAACCGCTATCTTAATGAAAAAACATCATATTTTGTGCCTAAGAAAACGTGCCCTCTTGAAAAAGTGTTGCCAATTGTAAAGAATTCCGGAGGTATCTCAGTCCTTGCCCATCCTCACCGGTTGAAAAATAAACAAATGATTTCCGATCTGCTCATAGCCGGTATTGATGGCATTGAGATTTACTGCCCCACTTCGGCAGAACATACTCGAAATTTTTTGTTAAGACAAGCTTACAAACATGGATTACTGATCACAGGAGGTTCTGATTTTCATTGTGAACCTTATGAAAAACCGGCTTTCGGCAGCTTTTCTGTTCCCGAAATATGCTTGACAAATCTAAGGAACTATAAAAACCATTACCTCAGAAATGATAGCTTAAAAGGAGTTAAGATTGAAACAAAACATAGACCTTACCGATATTAACAGTAAAAAAGGCTTTCCTCGAACTTATCGTTTTAGCCCATTTACCAGATGGACAACTATCTTTATCGGGCTGTTTGCAATCATCTGGGCTGTCTGGTATGTCTTCGCAGCAGTCGATGCCGATACAGCGACATTAAAAAAGATCATCCCTTTTGTCGTGATCTTCTTAGCAGGCAACTCATTATTCAGAAATCTTTTTTCTTTGAACACCTTAGTTTTTACAGAGCAAGGCTTGGAATTTGGGTATCTGTTAGCCCGTAATATTTTTATTAAATGGGAAGAAATAAAAAAACTATCTGTCTATTCGGGCAAAACCAGAGCAGTGGTAATGGATTATGAAAAAGGCGGGCAAAAAAAATCACTGACATTCACTATGGTATTCCCCAACATGCTAGAGATCATCAACTCCATAGCTGAGAAGTGTCCCGACATAGAGTATGATGAGTTCATGAAAAATATCATCATCGTTAAAACACGTTAATAATTAACGATTTTTAATTTCTGAAAACCGTTTCTCATAGTTACCCTGTTAACCATAAAATACTGGAGTACTCTTTAATGGTATGAACATTATAATTGTAGGGCCTGTTTACCCATTTAGAGGCGGTATTGCTCATTTTGGCGGCTGCTTGTATAAAGAATTGGTGCGCCAGAAACATAACGTTACCATGATTAATCTCCGCTCTCAATACCCTGCGTTGATTTTCCCGGGTAAGTCACAGTTTGAATCCAATAACTTTTTTCAAGATATTCCCTCAAAGAGAGTATTAACCCCCTATAATCCGGTGACTTATAATGTAAGCTTATCAAAAATTTTTGAGAGTAATCCTGACTTGGTGCTCTTTAACTACTTTATTCCTTTGTTCTCTATAGCTTACAGCTTCCTCATACGTAGGCTAAAAAATAAAGACATTCCTAGCTCAATTATAGCTCATAATATTATCTCACACGAAAAATGGCCTTTCGCTGATTATCTGACAAAGCGGATGCTGTCTAACGCTGACAGTATCATTACACTCTCAGACGCTGTTAGCCAAACTGCTCGAGAAATAGCCCCTAAAACAGATAATATTAAGGCTTTTCACCCATTATACGACTTCTATGACCGGAAACAATATAATCAAAAAAACGCTAAAAAAAAACTCGGCTTAGAAAATAAACAAGTAATTCTTTTTTTCGGCTATATCAAACCTTATAAAGGTTTAGAGACCTTAATTAACTGTTTCCCGGAAGTCAAAAACAAATACCCTGATGCTGTCTTGCTCATCGTTGGAGAGATCTATGGCGATAGTGACCGTTATTTTAATTTGATCGGTAAGTCAGCTCATAAAAAAAGCATAATCGTGCATAATGAGTATACCTCTGATGATAAGGTGGAACTTTATTTCAAAGCTGCTGACTTGCTAGCTCTTCCCTATCGTTCAGCAACTCAAAGTGGCGTAATACAGATAGCCTACTCTATGGGTGTTGGCGTGGTTGTCACTCCGGTTGGGGGGCTACCGGCTATGGTAAACCAAAGAGAGACCGGCATCGTCGCTCAATCAACATCAGTCGATTCTTTTGCGCAAGCTATCATAGAGTTTCTTTCACTCGATAGGAATCGAGTTAATAACAGGATACTTAGCTATTCTCAAGAGCTTTCTTGGCAAAAATTTGTTGAGTTGATTTTGAAAGGTGATAGCGTTAAGGACAAATCATGAAAAGATTATTACTGATCACGTACTACTTTCCACCATGCGGAGGAGCAGGTGTACAGAGATGGCTCAGGCTATTGCCGTATTTGCACGAGAATGGGTGGGACGCTACTGTCCTCACTACCGAGAAGGGAGATTATCCGGTCTTAGATGAGTCCTTATCGAGCAAAGTACCTAAACAAGTGAAAGTAGTAAGAACCCGTACACCGTCATTATCCAAAATTTACCGTGCTATTACCGGTAATAACACCGGTCTTCCCCATGGAAGTTTACAGCCTGCACAGGAAATATCATTTTTAACAAGGCTCGGCTACTGGTTTAGACTGAACTTTGTAGTTCCAGACATTAGACGTGTCTGGAATAAATTTGCTTACCGAAAAGCAGTCATGTTATTAAGAGAAAGCAAATATGATGTGGTCATCACCACAGGACCTCCTCACTCTACCCACTTAATCGGAAAACGTTTATCGAAAAATTTCCCCGTAAAATGGATGACAGATTTTCGTGACCCTTGGACAGAGATAACTTATTTGCAAACCGCACGCCAAAATTTTATCGTTCGCTACTTAAATAAACGATTAGAAGCTAAAATAATAGCAACAGCCGACGAAAATTTAGTAGTCTCAAAAACCATTGCTGAAAGTTTACCAGATGGTAAAAAGATTGTTCTATACAATGGATTTGACCCTAAAGATTTCTCGCATAATACTCGAAAATCGAGTCAAAACAACCATTCGATAAAAATCAAGTATGTTGGAGCAGTTAGGCCAGGTCATCCTTTGCGAGCAGCTATCCGGTGGCTTGAAGAAGCGGTTAAGGAAAAGCTTGTTGAACACATTGAACTTAGCTTAATTGGCAGTTTTTCTGAAGATGATGCTCCTGCTTCAGATTATCTTTCTATCGTAAATATAGCCCACACTAACCATACAAATGCCTTAAAAGAAATGGTCGAATCAGATATACTGTTGCTGTTAATCAGGAAATGCCCAGATAATAAAGGAATTTTAACCACTAAACTTTTTGAGTACATGGCCTCCGGCCGCTACATATTAGCAATAGGACCCACAAGCGGTGAAGCGGCAAAAATATTGCAAGACACAAAATCGGGGACAATGGTCGGCTATGATGATGAAGAAGGCTTCAAAAAAGCCATCTCATCCTATCGGAAATCAGTTCTGCATAATGTAATCAAAACAAATAAGGAGAGAGTCAACTGTTTTGCGGCACCGAATCAGGCCAACTATCTGACTCAAATTATTAATAAGCTAACTCAATAAAGAGTCGCCTCGACAATATCCCAATCAATATTCCCTTCATTATCAATGTCATAGTTAAGCAGCATATAACCACCTATATGCCCATCTTCAAAAGGTGCATACACCCATTTTTCGTTCAGTATTATGATTTTATCTGCCTCATAGAACCCCATTTTACCACCTAATTCAGGATCATAGGGAATTAACTCCGGCTTGGATATCAGATCTTCTTGGAGTACTTCTAAAGGCCTGTCGGTATTGAGTCTTTGAGATAAGGACGCTCCGAGATGTTCAGGCAACTGTTAACAAGGGTCTTCCTTCTCTACAATCTCAGGTGTTGTTGTGTACCTACCTAAGAAAAATCCTGTTATGGTCATAATAACAATCAGCAACGTCCAGATAAATATCTTACTCATTATTCTCCTTTCCCATTTCTTCCCACAAATCAAACAGTTTTCTGACATGAGGTATAGTTATTGATCCCCCTACTATCAAGGCAATAGCTACAGCTTCTTCCAATTCCTCAGTCGACACGTTTTCCTTTTTGCATTCTACAAGATGGTAATTGATACAGTCATCACACCTAAGAACCAACGAAGCAACTAATCCTAAAATCTCTTTTGTCTTTTTGGACAATGCTCCTTGCTTATAAGCATTTTGATCTAAATTAAAGAACCTTTTTATCGTAAGGTTATCTTTCCCCTCGATCAGCTTATTAAGCCTCTCTCTTTCTTTTCCGAATTGCTTTAGTGTACACATAAATTTTCCTTCTTGATTAAGACGGTATTTTACCTTTGCTGAAATAAGTGCTTCTATTCCGATTAGCTAAAAGAATAGCATCCTTGAGAGCTTCGCTGCTGCTAGCGCTCAACCATTTAGGCATGAAATCGGGATCATTCACAATTTGAGCTATCGCAGCCAATGCTCTCAAATGGAAAGTTCTTTGATCTTTAGACCCTGCGATAACAAAAATCGTTTTGATAACTGCATTTTTCTCAGAGAACATGACACCCTTTTTACATCTTGCTACCAATATACTAAAAGATTTTTCGCCGGGAACTATTATGTGTGGAACAGCTAAGTGGTCATTAAGAACGGTAGAGTTTTCCTGTTCCCTTTTCAGCAATGCATCGAAAACTTCTTCGGCTGATAGATGCAGATCTTTTTGTACCTCCTGGGCAGCCAGATGAAAAAATTCTTCCATTGTTACTGAGTCATCGAGATCGATTATATGTGCGTCCTTTATTACCTCGTCGAAATGATCAAATTGAATATTATCTCGATCATGAATAATCTCTTTCAACTCGGTTTCTAATGTGTAACTCGTCAACTCTTTGGATGTCATACGTTCAATTAGATATAGTAATGCATATTCCCGATCGACTCTTATTCTACCGTAGAACCAATAAGTGAAAAATCCTATTAAAATTACTAAGGATGTTATCAGGATCGATGAAAGACCCATTTCAAAAAGTAACACGATAAACCCTATAATACCTAATATCTGAAGTACCGGATATAAAGGACATTTAAAGATTGGCCTGTAGTTCTGAAGTCTGCTCTCTCTAATGACTATTAACGCCGTGCATGACAATATATTCGTAAGGATAACAGTAGTAGAAACAGCTTTTACTAACACCTCCAGTTCTAGCAGCAAGAATATTATCAGGAATCCTGTAGTTACAATAATAGAGATCACCGGTGTTCTATATTTCGGGCTGATCTTGCTAAGAAAAGCCGGCATCAAGCCATCTCTGCTTAGAGACATAGGATAACGGGATGCTGTCAATAAACCTCCGTTGGCAGTTGATATAAAAGCCATAATGGCAGCTAAACTTAAGACTATGTAACCCCAAGAACCTATGGCCGCACTGGCACCATCGGATATTGGTGTTAAACTACCGGCTAGTTCATCGGCCGGTAAAACACCTACAGTAACAAAAACCATCAAGGTATATAGTATGCTTACAATCAACAAAGAGAGAATCAAGCCTAAAGGGATTACTTTATTTGGGTTTTTGATCTCTTCAGCTACAGATCCGATATAAAGCAAACCGCCATACGCAGTAAACACGAATCCTGCCGTACTGAATACTGAACGATTTCCATAGGGGATGAAAGGCTGAAAGTTGTCCAAATTAACTTTAGGTAATCCAAATATTAAGTAAATACCCATCAAAGACAGTAAAGATAATACCAAGATTACCTGAAAACGACCACTTTCCTTGACTCCTACTATATTGATAAGCATAAATAACAGGCTAAGAGCTATAGCTATGATTCTAATATCAAAATTTGGCAAAACAACAACAGTAAATGCGGCCATCCCTATCAGGGCAAATGCACTTTTCAACGATAGAGAGAACCAGCTAAGTAAACCCGATATTGTGCCCATAGCTGGCCCCATCCCTCGAGTTATAAAAAAATACTCTCCTCCGGCTTTGGGCATAGCGGTTGCCATCTCGGCAATACTCAACATTCCGGTCATTGCTAATAAACCGGCTAAAAAGTATGCTAAGACTATCACCGGTCCACCATAACTGAAAGCTATCCCGGGTAATATAAATAGACCCGAGCTGATCATAGCTCCGGAAGCGATGCAAAAGACCTCTAACAGTCCTAACTCTTTTTTTAATTCCATTATTTAGTTCTCCTACTTTTACTATCAAGACCCACTACGATATCATAAACAGTGTGGCATAACCTCATCCACTAATGAAGTCGAATCAAATTTGAAATTAGAAACTAAGAAGTCAAGGAATAATATCTCTTACCCCCTATCGAGGCGACAATTTTCTTTTCCTTCTCGGTTTGTTATGGCTTCAAATACTTTGACTACAATGTCCTTGAAACGGCACCTTATTAATCTTCGTTATTAATAAGAAAACAGTTCAATCGGACAAGAAATATAAATAACTAGATAAATGATTGCAAACTACTGTTCGAGACGAACGGAACGAAAGGAGTTAACATGAAACTGAAAGACATTACTTTTCCAGCAGCTTTTTTGCTGATACTGAGCTTAACCTTGTCAAGTTTGTTTGCGCGATATCCATTAACTACAGATGGACAAAGTCCTTTTGTAGAAGTGGTACGAGATCTCGGAGAAAGCATCGTTAATATTCAGGTTGAAGCTGAAGTAGAGACCCGCACGCCGAGCGGTAGACTCCCTTTTGATGATGATCTGTTTCGCTTTTTTTTCGGTCCAATGCCCGAGACAAGACGATCGGTGTCAATGGGTAGCGGTTTTATCATTGATCGTGAAGATGAAAATGTCATTATCCTGACTAATAATCATGTTGTAGATATTGGCGATAATGCCGTTATAACAGTCACTTTAGCCGATAAAGCCAAGTATACCGCCGAAGTCGTTGGCCTAGACCCACATACCGACTTGGCAATCATAAAAATTAATGTGCCGATCTCCGAAAATGTCGTCATTGCGCCTTTAGGAGATTCAGATCAAGTCCAGATCGGAGAATGGGCAATTGCAATAGGTAACCCATTCGGACAGCTAGGGCTTGATCGAACAGTAACCGTTGGTGTCGTGTCAGCAACCGGCCGCTCCTCTTTGAATTTTGGACGGCAATCTCCACTTTATCAAGACTATATCCAGACAGATGCTGCGATCAATCCAGGCAATAGTGGAGGCCCATTATTGAATATTAAGGGAAATGTTATTGGTGTTAATACTGCTATAACAACAACTACCGGAGGTAACATTGGTATTGGTTTCGCTATCCCCATAAACATGGCTAAAAAAGTCACTAATGACCTCCTCCGAGAGGGTCGGGTAGTCAGAGCTTATTTAGGTATTTTACCTCAAGAGATTACTGCTGATCTTCAGAAAAGTTTAGGCTTAGAAAGAATCGGGGGTGTTTTAGTTGCTCGCGTGGAAGAAGGTACACCTGCCGATCGTGCCGGCTTAGAAAACGGAGATGTAATCATCGAATTCAACAATAGAGAAGTTCCTAATGTGTCTCGGTTTAGGATAGTTGTAGCTGAATCAAATATAGGCAAATCAGTCCCTATAAAAGTTGTCCGAGACGATAAGATGCTTACCCTCCAAGCAACATTAGAACTGATGCAAGATGATGAAACTGTCCAAGAAGAACCGGAAACTGATGAAAAACCATGGTTAGGGTTAGAAGTAGAGGGACTAGATGGCGGATTTGCACAAAGACAGCAAATTGAAGCTGATTATGGAGTAGTTATTACTTCGATTGAAAGAGATTCTCCAGCTTTCAGATCTGACCTCAGAATTGGCGAAGTAGTAAAAGAGATTAACCGGAGAAGAATAACCAATAAAAACGTTTATGAATCAGCAATTTCGGAAGCAAAAGCTGTTTTCGAAAATAAGGGAACCAATATCATTCTTTGTTATGTCCGTTCACGGGATGGCAGCTATAGGTACATAACAATAAACCTTGAAAATTAGGCGCTCTGATAATGAAGGGAAAATCGGCTTCGTTGTAAAAGCGAGGCCATTTTTCCAATTTAGCAGCTCTATGGTCTATGGCTTGCTCAGCAATATGTCCGTCACCAGTTAGTTGCCAATCCAGGTTAATCTTGACTGTATTCTTACTGTAATAATCACTTGCCCTCATGTAGAGCTTTTTTAATTAAGTAATATCCCTTTATAATCCACCGATATCTCTATCTTTTAGCTTATCGTATATATATAAAACTGCATCAACGTAGGCATTGCTTCTATTGTAAGCAAAAACCGCATCACGTCTTCTCTGAGCTGAATCTATGGTGTTTCTATTCAGCCTATGAGCAGCTAAGTAGTTTTCTATACTAAATAGTGTGTCCTCAATAGAGTAGATGTCGGTGTTTTCATCTATTCCATCAGCCGATATGAAAAATGCCCTTAATGATGTCGGTATAAACTGTCCCCAGCCACTAGCACCCGCAAATGAACCTATAAAGTAGTCTACATCTCGGTTTATTTTCTTTGAATACTCATAAAGAGCTGAAAGTTCGTTAGCAGCAAAGCGTCTGCGATTGGAAAGAAGAACGTATTGAGAAACTAATGCATCAAAAACGATAAAATTACCTCTTTGACGTTGCTCGGCAAAATTTGTCTCCATCCCAAGAATGGCTACCACAAGTTCATAGTGAATACCATTAACCTGCTCAACTTGTTGCAGCAATTCTTGATGTTCTTCAATAAAACCTAATCCTCTGCGAACTCTTTGATCGACACCAAAGTGCAGTTTATAATCATCAACAGTCATCTCCCCTCTGCTCACCCTGCTTTCCGACATATTGGTGAAATATGATTCCATCCTTCTATATAGACTAAAGTTATCCCTACTCAGGTTTTCTCGCAACCATTGGGAAGGCACTCCCCTTTCTTCCAAGTCTCTTTCGAGTTGTGACAACTCAGATTTAAACTCCTCAAAAAAAGCTGTATTACCAAAGATTGAAACATTCGTCATCATGATTATAATAATTATAGTGAAAAATTTCATCCCAAAATATTTTGCCAGCAGTATTATGTTGTCCATGGTTTCGCCTCCTACCGAGTAGTTAAAAACTAAAAACAATCAGATTTTCGTATCATTCAGGAAACTGATCAGAATGATCTCGAATCCACTTTTCAGCAGAGAAGGCAGCGGTAGCACCATCACTGACGGCTGTCACAACCTGACGAAGAACTTTTTTTATTATGTCCCCTGCAGCATAAAACCCGGGAATATTTGTCTGCCTATTATCGTCAGTAAGAACGAAACCGTTTTCGTCCAAATCTATCCTGGACTCTACAAGATAATTATTGGGAATGATCCCAATATAGACAAATAGTCCATCAACAGCTAAAGAGCTATTCTGTTCGGTTTTTTTATTATATAGAATGAGGTTTCTGATTGCATTATCACCCTCAATTTCTTGGACAACCGAATTCCATATAATCTCAATTTTATTATTTTTCAAAGCTTTATCTTGGATTGCATGGACCGCCCTTAAATCGTCCCTACGGTGGATGAGGTATACTTTTTTTGCAAAGGTAGTTAAGAAGATAGCTTCTTCTACTGCTGAGTCACCACCTCCAACAACAGCGACTATCCTACCCTTATACAGTGCACCGTCACATGTAGCGCAATAGGACACACCGCGCCCGGTGAACTTTTGTTCTCCTGGAACAGCTAATTTCCTGGGATAAGCACCGGCACAGTATATAACAGTTTTCGCCCTGTAGGTATTCTCGTCAGTTTCTATAATCTTGCATAACCCTTCGGGGCTTATTGCGCTGACTTCTTCCATTTTGATCTCAGCATTAAACCGTTGAACTTGCTTTTTTATTTTCTCAACAATATGATAACCGCTAACCGGTTCTTCGAAACCGGGATAGTTCTCGACTTCAGCAGTTAAGACAATTTGCCCACCGACGAATCCTTTTTCAAAAATAACCGTTTTTAATCCACCTCTGGCAGCATATATGGCCGCACCTAACCCTGCAGGGCCTGCACCTATAATTGCTACATCATAGCGAATCTGTTTTTTTTCAGCTTCCATTTACGAATCTTAACCTCTATTTGTTATTTTCTTTTGCAAAATTTGGTTGCCAGTCATTGTTACCCTTAATGTCCTGAACAAACCCATTCTCAAAGCCAAACACCTCTAATTTGTCAACCGCAAATTCATATTCTTTTTTGGTCAAGACTCTATTTATCTCAGGATAAGCGGCGGTACTATATGTTGGATAATATTGGCTCATAAGACTGATATAAGTTCTCTTGCCCAGATTGTCATGAATCCATTTAAGTATTTTGTCTACTCGGTTTCTATTCTCTGGTAACAGCAAAATCCTGATCATTATCCCTTTCTTAGCGATTTCATTGCTTTCTTTAAGGTGCCCAACTTGGCGGAACATTTCTAAAATAGCTTTCGGAGCAACGTCAGGATAGTTCTCAGCATTAGAGTAATCTTTAGCCGCTTTACTGTCAAAATAGCGGAAGTCAGGAAGATAAATATCGACCAACCCTTCTAGCTCTCTCAGGGTCTCAACATTTTCATAAGCATTACTGTTCCATACTATGGGAACCGATAAGCCCATTTCTTTGGCTAATTTTATGCCCTCAATAATTTGAGGACTATAATGAGTAGGAGTGACTAAGTGTACATTGTTCACACCGGATTGTTCAAAACCTATCATGATATCTGCTAGACTTTGTTTTGACACCACCTTTCCCCATCCAAACTGACTGACACTAAAACTATTGCAGTAAACGCAAGAAGTATTACAGTGCGAAAAATAAATATTACCACTGCCATTCTTACTGCTAAGGTTTGGCTCGTCGGTGAAATTAATCTGATATAGATTTAACTTCACATTTATATCTGCCTTGCAATAGCCCGTCTCTATATAGCGATTAACTCCACATTTATGAGGGCAAACATTACACTCTTCTAAATTAAGCATAGGAAACATCTCCATCTGTATATGTAATTACATCTTGTAAACTCAATCTAACCCGAATTTTAACTAATGGCAAATTTTTATTGACCTAAACAGGCTTTTTCTCTCTACTCTTTTCCGTATAAACACGGACAAGGAGAACTATTGATGCTTATTAGTGGTAACCATTACCAATCAATTAAGTATGTGCCTCGCAGCCAAGACGGTTATGGTCAGCACGTCATTATCCTCGACCAAAGATGTCTACCTTTTCAAGTCAAGTTCGAAAAACTGTATTCATCAGAAGATGTTATCCAGGCTATATCCGAAATGCACCTAAGAGGAGCGCCACTTATTGGTATAACAGCCGCCTTTGGTGTTGTTTTTGCATGCTCTGAGGCAATAAAAAGCCAAGAGGCTTCAGTAATTAAGGAGCAAGCTAAAAAAATCATTTCTGCTAGACCTACTGCCGTTAATACTGAAAACCTTATCAACTATATAATGCAAAAAATCAGTAAAGTGGATACACTTGAGAAAAAAGAAAAAACAGCTCTTCATTTAGCTAAAAAGTTAATTGAAGAGGACATAGAAGCTTGTCGGATGATAGGTAAACACGGACTGGACATCATCCGCACTATCAGTGAAACTAAAGCAGGGCCGGTTAATATTCTAACTCATTGCAATGCCGGATGGTTAGCATGTGTAGATTATGGAACAGCAACATCTCCAATCTATTTGGCTAATAAAGAAGGCATAAAAATCCATGTCTGGGTTGACGAAACACGTCCACGTAATCAAGGATCACGTTTGACAGTTTGGGAACTTACAGAAAACGGCATTAATAATACATTAATCACAGACAATGCAGGTGGATACTTAATGCAAAAAGGGATGGTGGACTTAGTTTTAGTTGGCAGCGACCGTACAACAATCACCGGAAATGTGGCTAATAAAATAGGGACCTACCTTAAAGCCTTAGCTGCTAAAGATAACAACATCCCTTTCTGGGTAGCCCTTCCGGGTACCACTTTTGACAACGATTCCGATCTTAAACCAGAAAAAATAAAAATAGAAGAAAGAAGCAGCAATGAAGTTTCCCACGTCGAAGGGCTAATTGATAATCAAATCAGAAGCGTTTTGATTTCTTGCGATAAAGTAGTGTGTTCTAATCCGAGCTTTGACATCACACCTTCTCGGCTTGTTACCGGACTTATAACTGAAAGAGGATTGTGTAAAGCCTCTAAACAGAGCATTCTGAAACTATTCCCGGAAAAAATCACTCAAAAATATGACAATGAGAAATAATGGAAAATATAATTAAGTTTACTTGTGATTGGATAGAACAAGAAATTGAGATTGTTTCGGAGCAAGACTTAGAAGCTCTTAATCGTTGGAGATCCCGGTTAATAACAATGAACCTTATCGGTGCTTTACCGAACGGTATAGGATTCGGTAATATTAGTTACCGAGTAGATGACATCTCTTTTGTGATAACCGGATCCCAAACCGGACATATAGCAGACTTAACGAAAGAAAACCTATCATTAGTCAGCGAATACAACATACACAAAAACTATCTCAAATGCTATGGAAAAACTCGGGCATCTTCCGAATCATTATCACATGCAGCGTTTTATCTTAGTAACTCAAAGATTACAGCTGTCATTCATATCCACGACAAAAAAACATGGGCACAAAACCTAAACCGGGTGCCGACAACAAGTTGCTCAGCCCTGTATGGATCTTCTGAATTAGCAGAAAGTATTATGCACCTTCTAAGCAGTGAAGGCTATCACCCTTCAGTACCGATAATAATGGGCGGTCACCCTGAAGGAATAATTCTTGGAGGTTTTTCTCTTGACGATGCAGGCAAAAACATCCTGAGGTTCTATAATAAAATTAGGAGTAAAAATGAAACTAGATAATATCGATATCTTGATTGAAAACGGAGACGTCCTAACCATTAATTCAGAAATGGAAAGACTGGAAAATGGATGGATTGCGATAAACAAAGGCAAAGTCGTTGAGATTAGCAACGACCCCCAAGAGAAGCAAAAATACCAACCCACCCACACCATAAACGCAAAAAACAAGATTGTTATGCCAGGGTTTATAAATACTCATACTCATATAGCAATGGCTTATTTTAAGGGCCTTGCCGACGACCTGCCACTCTATACATGGCTCAATAACCACATCTGGCCTAAAGAGACAGCTATGATCAATGACGAGTTTGTCTATCACTCATCTCTACACGGTATTGCCGAACTTATAAAAAATGGAACTGTTATGTTCAATGACATGTATTTCAGAGGTTCAGAAACGGCAAAAGCGGCCATAAAAGCCGGTGTCAGAGCAGTTATTGGCGAAGGTGTTTTAGATTTTCCCGTTGCTGGATATGATGGCCGAGACAGCATATTGAAATATAGCTTATCGCTTATAGAACAATATAAAGACTCACCAACTATTGATGTATCCCTATCTCCTCACTCGATTTATACTTGCAGTATCGAGACATTGCAAAAGGTCTTGGATATGTCGAAAAAATATGGACTGTTACTCCACACCCACTTAGCAGAAACAAAAAAAGAGTTTGACGACAGTATCGCTCAACATGGCAAAAGCCCTACTGCTTTGCTGAATGACTTGGATTTCTGGAGCGATAAATGTATTGCCGCACATAGTGTCTGGCTAACTGATGAAGATATAGATATTCTTGCTGAAAAGAAGGTCAATATCTCTATTAATACGAAGAGTAATCTCAAGTTAGCATCTGGCTTCATGCCTCTAAAAAAATGTTTTGAAAAAAAAATCAACCTAACTCAAGCTACCGATGGAGTAGCCAGTAACAACAATTTATCGATTATCGAAGAAATAAGTACAACTTCAAAAGTTCATAAAGCTCTCAATCATGACCCGACATTTTTACCCGCTGAACAGGTGATTAAGTTCCCAACAATTAATGCCGCTAAAGCCCTAGGGAAAAAAGAATTGCTCGGCTCGATAGAAGTTGGCAAACAAGCCGATATCATAACTATCGATACCGATGAGATTGAAGCACAACCAATATACAGCCCCTACTCACATCTAGTCTACAACCTCAATTCTAACGCAATAAAAGATGTGTTAATCAATGGGAAACCGATAATGCTTAACCGTCAACTGCTCACCTTAGACGAAAACGAAATTAAAGATAGAGCAAAGTTTTACCAAAAAAAAATGTTAGAATAATGGCTACCTTCGATAAAGACCTTATCTTTGTTCATCCTGAAATCGCCTCTCCACCTGCCGGTAAGGACAAGATTACATGTTTAAAAAACATGGTCAACGTCCTTTCGGATAGAGGTTATCTGCAAAATATCGAACAGGTTTTCATTAGACTGATGAAAAGGGAAAATGACCTTTCCACCGGAATAGGTAATCATATTGCCGTGCCACATGTTCGGGACTCTCATATTAAAGCTTTTAAGGCTGTTATTTATCTTCTTGACAAGGAGATTGATTTTAATTCTCTTGACGACAAGGGAGTTAGATTGATTATTCTCTTCGCAGTGCCCGAAGATGAAGGTAATAGTTACATGCATCTACTTGCTAAAGTATCGGAATTTTTAAGAGATACCGATAATAGAATTAGTATTCTCAGGGCAAGCAATAAAAACGAAATCTATAAGAAGTTTAGGAGACTTGAATATGTATAGACATAGATTAATACTTATTGGCCGAACAGCTATAAAAAGCAAGTTATTGACTATCATGGCTTTTGTGATGATAGTTACAATTAATTACTCGTTATTCGGTAATGAAAATAAAGGAACCACAGGATTTAATTTCCTGAGAGTACCATACTCAGCTCGAGCAGCAGCTTTGGCCAACTCTTACACCGGGCTCTCGGATGATGTTAATGCCGTATTCTTCAATCCGGCAGGGTTAGTGCAGCTTTCAAAACGTTCATTCTCTACTACCTACATCAACTACTTTGAGGGATTTCACGGTGGATCTGCTGTTTTCTCATTCCCCATTGAAGACCATACCCAAATAGCTCTCTTCACTCAATATTTAGGTAGCGGTAGTATAACACGTACTGAAGTAGATGAGTATGGTGAATATATGGGAACTAGAGGGACTTTCGGGGCGAACAACATTATATTCGGCATTTCCGGTGGAAGATATATCCACGAAATGCTGAATATCGGGCTTACAGGAAAACTTATTCGGGAACAGTTAGATGACTACTCAGCTACTGCCGTTGCAGCCGACATATCTTTAATGCACCAAACAACTAATGATCAATTAATAATCGGTGTAACGTTGCAAAACATTGGCACTCAGCTAACATACCATACATCCGATAACTACGAAGAAAGCATCCCTTCCGGAGTTGCAATCGGGTTTAGGTATTTCCCTCATGAAAATTTAACAGGGCTGCTGGATATACGGAAACCTTTTGATAATGACTTCGGCGTGGGCGCCGGTATAGAATATTCAATTCATCCGACACTTGATCTTAGGGCTGGATACAATGCCCAAGGATCTGACTGGCAAGCTGGCGGTGACTTTGATTTGTTGTCGGGTTTCTCAACCGGTATCGGACTACATAGAGGCGACTATGTATTTGATTATGCTGTTTCTTCTTATGGAGATTTGGGGATTATTAACCAAGTAAGTTTAAGCTACTTGTTCTAAAGATCAAGCATCAATAGCCAGGAACTACAAAAAATACCTTTCTAGCCACTTAATCAATTCAACCATGTCATCAGGCAAAGGAGCAGCTACGTCGACGATATCGCCCGTTACCGGATGTTTAAATCCCAATCTGTACGCATGCAGTGCTTGTCTTTTTAAACGACGGCCAAGATAGTGATTAACTTTTTTCTGCATATTTAACGGCAGCAAACTTTTAAGCTTTTTAGTTCCATAAGAGTTATCAGCTAAGACAGGGCAGTTGATAGAATCTAAATGAACTCTTATTTGATGAGTTCTTCCGGTCTCAATAACAACCTCCAATAAAGAAAAATAAGAATAAACCTGTTCCACTTGATAACGGGTGACCGCCTTTTTCCCGTCGGGAGAAACTCTCATTTTTGTTCTGTCCTTATTGCTTCGACATATCGGCTGATCAATAATACCTGCTTTCTGATTGGGGACACCTGCAACAACGGCTTTATATGTCTTACTGACCTGCCGCTCACTAAATATCTTATTCAGGTACGATAGTGTTTTGTCGTCTTTGGCGATTATTAGCAATCCGGACGTATCCTTATCCAGTCTGTGGACTATGCCCGGCCTAAGCACGTCTTCATGATTGGCCAGGTTTTCCCCATACCGGTACAAGGCTGCATTTGCAATAGTACCCGAATAATTGCCCGGAGAGGGGTGTACCATTACTCCGGCCGGCTTATTAATTATCGCCATATACTGATCTTCAAAAATAATGTCTAAGGGGAGATATTCAGCTGTCATGCTCGACGGTTCGGGTTCCGGTAAATCTATATCTATACTATCGTTATCTTGCAGTAAATAGTTTTTCTTTATTATTTTGCCATTAACTAACACAAAGCCTGAATTTATGAGCTTTTCAATCATGCTTCTCGAGTACAGCTCAGATATATCTTGGCTCGCCAAAAATTTATCTATTCTAACCGGTTTTGAGCAATTATAGGTAAGATTCATTCTTCGATGGGGATTGTTGATCTTGTTCAGGGTTGTCTTTCTTAACCCTATCAGTTTTTGAATCTAAATTATAGATTCCTATAACCATCCCGTCGAAATCCCCGTTTGAGTCCCTGACAATTTCGCTTTTTAAATTGATGTGCCTGCCTAAGGTTTGCATATAGAAGTTCTTGGGCATCAGTTTGTTTTTTTCTTTGATGGCCTTTGTTATGTAACTTTGGATGTTTTTATCTATATCAAACCTAAAATGAGTGTCAATCATATTTATGCTCTCCTGTATCGTCGGAAAGTAAAGAGCGGTCAGATAGTTTACGTAAACGACATCTCCTTTTTTGTTCAAAATAATGAAACCATTCTCAGTAAGATTCAGTAAAGCTATCAGTCGCGCTCGCTGTTCTTGGATCTTTTGCTTTTTTAAATTATCGAACCTGAGAATAATGTCCATCATCTTATTGAATGATGACACTATCTCGACCATTTCTTTATCTCGCAGCTTACCGTATTCCTCGAGATCTATATCGACATTGTAATTGCCGGAAGAAACTTCGGACATTATTTCGTTGATAGTTCGCAGGTACTTTCGCAAGTAATAGGGCAGTTGTGCAATCAGCAGAACAGTTATGGAAAACTGCACTAGAAAAAAGACAGCCATAACAGTCAATACTTCGCTACGAACCTCAAAAAAACCTCGCTCCGGATCAAGGCTGATGAATACTAAAGCTACCTGAACAGCTGATAAGAAAAGCAGAAATCCTAGCAGGATAGAGGCTCTTTTCTTTAAAAAAATCTTCATAAATAAACACTCCCATCAGGTGAAACATCTTTAACTAAGGAGTTTATATTACCCACAGCTCCTATCAGAACAAGCACATCATCCTCATTAAGAATTGTATTGGCGCCGGGAAGATTATTAATCTTTTCTTCTACAATATTATCACCTTCTTCTGTAACGCTTTCGTCTCGATATTTAACAGCTATCACATGCACTTTTTTCTCGTTCGGTAGGTTTAGTTCTTGTAGGCTTTTGCCAACATAATCTCGGGGTACGGTAATCTCTGCTAAGCAGTGCCCCGAAGTCATCTTTTCATACCTAAGCACATTCGGAGAAATCAATGTATAGGCTAATTGTTCACCAACCTGCTTTTCCGGGAAAAGAATCTTCCGCACTCCTATGATCTCCAATATCTTAGAATGAAGATCACTGTCAACCTTGGCATGTATGTTTTTCATGCCCAATTTCTTTAAAATAGCACTGGTTAAAACACTTGTCTCCACTTCACCTATCGCCAATATAACTACATCCATGTCAACTATTCCAATGTTCTTAAGTGATTGCTCATCGGTTGAGTCCATACTAACGGTTGCAGAAACCAAGCCTTTGACCTCTTCAATCTTTTTCTCGTCTTTGTCGATTGCTATAACCTCTGCTCCATTTTCATATAAGGTCTTAGCAACCGTAACGCCAAATTTTCCCAGTCCTATTACTGCATATTTACGCATTATCGTCTCTCCTTAACAATCCATTAGCTCCTTTTCACTTAAAATCTGGTTAACCAAAAACTCA
The DNA here is from genome assembly GCA_003564135.1 of Candidatus Cloacimonadota bacterium. Lineage (GTDB taxonomy): Bacteria > Cloacimonadota > Cloacimonadia > Cloacimonadales > PWNZ01 > PWNZ01. Next base: position 10,346 of record PWNZ01000259.1, on the reverse strand, counting down.
TTTGCTGTCAACCAAGAAATAGACAAACTAGCTCTTAGCGAGCAACGACTCAAGCTGAACCAATCCACAATATATCACTCCCCTTTCAGGGAGAAGAATCTTGTCTCAAAATCCTTTATCCCACCGACACTTTTTCTTCAGAATAGGCGAACCCATTTTGAAGTTTAGTCCTTGACAAAGCATAAATAAACGTCAAAGGCCCCACTCTGCCAAAGTACATCAGAAATGTCACCAGAACTCTGCCACCATCTGAAAGATAAGGCGTGATACCCATTGAAAGACCGACAGTTCCAAAAGCTGAAAAAGATTCAAATACTATGTGGATAAATGAAAATGGCTCAACCATCATCAAGATTACAGTAATGGAAAAAAGAAGAGTAATCGAAACAGCAAACAGAGCCATCACCCTCCTTATCAAACTGTCTCGTATCTTTCTCTTGAAAAGAATCACATCTTTATTGCCAAATAGTATTGCAATAACAGATAAAATAATTATTGCCAAGCTTGTCGTCTTGATACCACCGCCGGTAGATCCTGGAGATGCTCCGACAAACATCATAAATAGAGAAACCAAAGCTGAAGAATTACTGAATTGACCCGTATCAACTGTATTAAAGCCGGCGGTACGGGTCGTCACCGATTGAAACATTGACCCTAAAAGCCGCTCACGAAGAGCAAAGTTCTCCATAGAGTTATTATACTCGGTGATAAAAAACAGAACAAAACCTAAGATAATAAGAAAAAGCGTTGTTAGTAATACTATCTTCGTGTGAAGACTAAAACGCTTTGGCTTGAAACGATCTATGATGTTTCTTTTCAAATCAACTAACACCGAAAAGCCTATACCTCCAAAAACTATTAGAACCATGGCACTAATGTTCAACAACCAGTTGCTTCTATAAGATGTAAAGCTGTCGGAATAAAGGCTGAAACCGGCATTGCAAAACGAAGAAACTGAGTGGAAAACAGAAGAGAACAAAGCTCTGGAAAACGTGGTATATTCAGAGGAAAAAACCGAATAAAGTGATATGACACCAAACAATTCAAAAAATAGAGTAACCAAAACAATATTCTTAATCAACCGCATGGTGTCAAACTTATTGGTCTCCTCTATCACATCCTGCATTATACTTTCACCGCGGAATGACAGTTTCTGACCGGTCAGGATAGCAAAGGAGGTCGAAATAGTCATGATACCCAGACCCCCGATTTGAAAAAGCAACAAGATTATTACCTGGCCAAATGTAGAAAAATGCGTACCGGTATCATAAACTATTAACCCCGTGACACAGGTTGCAGATGTGGCGGTGAATAATGCACCCGTTAAAGAAGTGACGTTGCCCTCAGCGGTTGAGACGGGTAATAAAAGCAGGATCGTTCCCACTAAAATTGTAATAAAAAATGAAAGTAGAACGAAAATGGCTGCATTTTGGGATAGATTACTTATTTTTCTACTTCTCTGCCGACTCTTAGAAAACATTATGGCTGCTAAATATGATTGCCGGCCTAATAAACAAAGTTGAAATACTATCGGCTCACGATAAAAAATTACAGCCAAAATCAAGATCAATAAGTCAGGTATCCTCTTCCGTAAAACTAAAGATGAAAGTCTGGCGGCAAAAATTGCTTTAAGATACAGGCTTAGCAAAATAAGTGCAGTCAGTGCAGTATAGATAGGGTTGATATAATCGAAATCCGGTAAAGATGCAACATAATTATAGAAGATCAATATAAACAAGTTTACTGCTGCGAAAATCCACAGTAGACTGCTTAATAAATAACTAACAGAATCAGCTCTGTTTTTCTTATCGAACCTTCCTCGATCAATGGTTCTATACTGCATGACTATCTTATCTCAGATCATTATTATAGGTTTAGTTTGGACACCAACTCTTCATGAATGATCTTCGGCTTTTTCTGGGCATCAACTCGTAGCAGTCTATCTCTTTGTTCAAAAAAGCTAATAACTGGCTTAGTCTGCTTATGAAAAGCGTCTATTCTGCGGTTTATGGCGAGTTGATTATCGTCACCTCTTCTTTCCAAGAGTTGCCCGCATTTCTTACAACGTTCTTCTCGGAGATAGCTATTCAACAGTAAGTTATAGTTAGCTTGGCAGTTCTGACATACTCTACGGGAACTAAGCCTTTTCTTTGCCACTTTATCACCTAACTCAAAATATATAGCGTATTCTACAGGGATTTTCCCTTCCAAGTATTCTGCTTGATTAATTGTTCTGGGGAAGCCATCAAGAACCAGCTTATCGGCATCCTCAGTTAGTATTGGTTCAATGATTGAAAAGATATGCTCGTCAGGAACTAAATCTCCCCTTAGCATGTAGTCTCTAATCTGATCACCTATTGCTGTCCGGTTTTCCATCTCCTTCCTAAGTAATGAACCAACGTTAAGATGGTCAAAACCGTAATGCTTACTCAGCAAATTCGCTTGTGTCCCTTTACCACTACCTTGTATTCCTAAAAGCACCAAGTTCGGCAAAGCTACCTCCTTTAATATACTATTATTCAAGATCACTCAGACATAATCCGATTAAAATAAGTCAAGTAATTTTATCTAATTGATCAGCAGGGTAAACCTTTTTATCAATTTCGGATAAGTTAAAGTCGTTGTGGATCTAACTTGGCTTATATAGGTGGACAGACAAAGATCATCTTGTTTTTTGGAACTGCTATTTAGTTTCGCCCTCACAATTAGACTAAATAAAAAAATGGTAGCGAGGGGAGGATTTGAACCTCCGACCTTCGGGTTATGAGCCCGACGAGCTACCAAACTGCTCCACCTCGCGTTACGTGTTTTCAATAATAAGACAAAGGGGTTTGTGTCAACCATTAAATAGAGGTCTCCCATTTTCTGTGGCTTTATCCTTATCGTTCTCCAGGTTGGATGCTAGGTATTTTTTTTTGCACTTTGTGCTTCAAGAGTGTCCATAGGGGAAAAGGATGTGGCGGTTTGTCGGTCTGAGTTTGTGATATTGAAACAATGAAAAATAAACTTTCAACCGATAAAATTTCTACTACCTTCTCATTAGTATTATAGTGAGTAGTCTAGTAGTTGGCTCGAGCCGACTACTAGACTACTCACTATAATAAGGGATGTTGCTAAATTAATTGAAAGGGTAAAGCAACCGAAAATTCCTTAATTGAGTATCGAGAAACAGCTGAATCTGAATAATGCACTAAAACTCAAGCCTGTGTTACCGTAGCGTAACATACCCTCCAGGGGATTGGCAGTAAATGCTTTAGCTTTTTCATCTATTTAACCCAGATAATGCAGTTACAGATACTACACTGCGGCATCGTTTTTTATAAGTGTACCGGAATGTTGCATTTATGCGGCCGGCACGTCGTGTTGCCTGCGTTCCGGAAATCTACTGCATTATATGGGTTAAAATCGGCGGTCCGACCGACAGAGTTCAGCCTGCCGGCAGATCGTCAGTAGTTTGCTGCTAACAAAGAGGTTGTGGAGTTCATTCCATTCCGTAATGGATCAGTGAATAGTTATATGATATTGGCAAGCGGCGGCTACATTATTAGAGGTCAATTATAATGTCGAGGTTTATCTTAAAATTCAACACTATGTGTGAAGATCGTTAGATGTTTGTGAAGATTAATGTTTGACATTTTTTGCCTAATGAATACCTAGAACTTAAATTCAATGGAGGAAGATAACGAGTGTTTATAGATTATTCCAGAATACAGGTGATGGCAGGCAATGGCGGTAGCGGTTGTATCAGTTTTCGGCGTGAGAAATATGTGCCCAAAGGTGGCCCTGATGGCGGTAATGGGGGAAAAGGCGGCGATGTAGTAGCTGTCGGTAATGAAAATACCAACACCCTGATAGAGTACCGTTATAAAAAGATTTTCAAAGCCAAAAAAGGCCAACATGGGTCAGGTAGCAACAAGACAGGTAAGTCTGCTGCCGGTATACACCTTCACATGCCCTTGGGAACCATCATTTACGACATCAGCGGTGACCGAAAGGTCAAAATATGTGAATTAACCGAGCATGGCGAGGAGGTAATTGTTGCTAAAGGTGGCGATGGCGGCAGAGGCAATGCCATGTTTGCGACCAGTACTAATCAGGCCCCCCGTAATGCAGAAGATGGTTATCCCGGGGAAGATAAAGAGCTTGAGTTGGAACTCAAGTTAATGGCCGATGTAGGTTTAGTAGGATTACCTAATGCCGGTAAATCAACATTATTAAGCACTATATCATCCGCACGGCCAAAAGTTGCAGATTATCCCTTCACAACTTTAGAGCCTTCTTTAGGAGTGGTTACAACAGCCGATTTCAGGTCTTTTGTCGTGGCTGACATCCCGGGAATAATCGAAGACGCCCACCAAGGCAAGGGCTTAGGAGTCCGGTTTCTACGCCATATAGAGCGCACCCGGGTTTTGCTTTTCCTGATAGACATCAACACTTTATCTCCGCTCGATGATTATCTGATATTGAAGAAGGAATTATCCGAGTTTCATCATCTTTTTGACAATAGGCGTCACTTAATAGCAATAACTAAGATTGACACCGTTCCGGCTAAAGACCATGAAGAGTTGTTTACTGAGCTGAGAGAAGCATTTGCAGAAAAATTTGCTGAAAAGGTTGTCTTTATTTCGTCGGTGGCCAATGAAAATATCCAGGAACTTAAATTCGCTTTAGAGAGGATAATAGAAGAAAATGAACAATAAGATTAAAGCTTGGATAAAGCTCTCCCGCGTGAAAAATCTGGGAACAGCTAAAATGTTACAACTTGTTAAAGCTTTAGGTGAGCCCGAGGGGTTTGTTGGAAAAGGAAGCGAGCATTTTAGCGATATAACCTTCCTTAAAACCGACCAAAAAAGGGAACTAGCCAAGGATGAGGATCCGCAAGATTGGCCAAAGATTTGCCGGCTTATCGAGAAAAACGAGATAAAGTTTACGGCCTATACCGATCCAGATTATCCGGATAGATTAACAGAGATCTATGACCCTCCTCTTTTCCTCTTTTATCGAGGGACACTAAGCTCACCTCAAGACGAAAAGGCTATTGCGGTAGTAGGTACCAGAAAACCTGATAACTACGGAATTATGATGACCAGAAAGATCACCTCCGATCTGGTATCGGCTGGCTTTACAATCGTCAGCGGGTTAGCTTATGGTGTTGATACCCAAGCTCATAAGGTGGCAGTAGAGAGTCAAAGCAGAACCATAGCGGTTTTGGGTACCGGTTGTGATAATATTTATCCCTCCAGGAACCAACAGCTGGCAGAAAATATTATTGATAACGACGGAGTAATTATCTCTGAGCAAATACCGGGAGTAGTCAATGAAAGCTGGGTTTTCCCTGCCAGAAACAGAATCATTAGTGCTTTGTCCATAGGGACTTTTATAGTTCAAGGGAAAAAGACCAGCGGTGCCCTGATTACAGCTAAACATGCTTTGGAGCAAAACAAAGACCTCTTTGCCTTACCCGGTGATATTAACCGGTCGGAATCTGAAGGGCCAAACTATCTGATAAAACTGGGCGCCAAAATAGTGACGGGATCCGCGGACATTCTGGAAGATTACGAACTATACCTGTTTCAGGAAAACGAAAAAGAAATATCACTTAACGAGAACGAGAGCTTAGTTTTGAATGTGATCAAGGAAAACCGGCCCGAAATCAGTTATGACGACCTCGTGATCAAAAGCGGATTAAGCATAAGTGAAATATCGGTAGTCATACTCTCCTTAGAAATGAAAGGATTGGTTTTCGTCGGCAATGCCAACATGATCAGTGCTAAATAGCTTTATCCACCATTCTCTAAATATGGGCACGCGAATATAATTGCTCGCGGAGATTTCGCAGACAGATTCGGATAATGCATTTATAATGGCCGCTACCAATTCAAGTTACATGATATTAAATTCTATCAAAGCGAAGCTTCACCGCAGGTAACCGAATCCCGGGATATAACATCTTATACAGGTTTTACAATAGTTTGTTATAAACTACATATATCCTACTTCTTGTGTTTACGGGTTCTTATAAAACTATTCTCATAATTCAATATGAATATCGTATCATATAAAATTATTTAACTATCAGCATTTTCTTTGTTCTATCATAACCTGCGGTAATCAATCGATAAAAATAGACACCTGAGCCGACATGATTGCCGTTATCATCTCTGCCGTCCCACATAATTTCATGCTTGCCTTCTTGCATGAGGCAGTCATGCAAAACTCTTATTACCCGGCCTCTGATGTTGTATATCTTAAGCTGTATAGATGCCTCGTTTTTAAGGGTGAACCTGACAATAGTTTCGGGGTTAAACGGATTTGGATAGTTTGATAACAGCCCGGTTTCAAAAGCTGGGTGCATCACAACCGACGATGCTTCTTCTGTTTTGAAGGTCCATACGGGACAATCGAGAGCATCACTCCGAAGCTCAGACTGCTGAAACAGCGTCCTGCCCGGCTCACGGCTATGCGCTGCTCTCTTACGCTGACCGGGGGACTTGACAGTAGGTACAACCTTCCAGTAATATTCTGTTTCCCCTTCCAATTGCTGCGGTAAAATCTGCGAACAGGAGAACGATATTTGGTCATCAACGTAATCTACCCAGGTAAAACTATCTTCTGCAAATTCGTCTGTTGTGCTCAGGTAAACCCTGAATCCTACCGGATTTGTATAGGTAGTATCAGCTATATAACTCCAGGCCAGTTTCTCCAAATTAACAGGGATATCAACTTGTTTGTGTTCGGGGAAGGGATCACTTGCAGCGGCGGGATAAGGCTTTATAAAGAAATTCGAACCGTATCCGCCGAAAGTAAATTCGGAAAACCCTTGCAGACCCGTCCAAGTCAGCAAAGAATCAACTACCTTATCCGGCGTTCCCATATCTTGCCAGGATGATTCGGGATGATCTCTTTTTAACAGGTGCAGGGATTTAATATCTCTAACTCCTTGAAGACGATTTCGGATGTTAAAGCTGATATTATAAGATCCCGCATCAGGATGGTCACTGTTAATTGTCCAATAGAGCGACGCAATATTATCAACAGGGCTGTCTTCGGGTTCGATAGTATCACCTTCAGGCATAAAAAGGTTAAGTGTGCATTCGATAGTCTGATATGGCGGTGATTCTATGAACTCTATGGTTACCCCTTGTTCGGGAAATAGATAGGCACCGGAAGCTATGTAAATATCCCCTCCGGTGTCACTCCCTCGCAAAGCTGCATTACGATAATTCATGATCAGGAAAAGGGCATTACCTTCGGATTGTAAGGATAACTTGCTGTTAGTACGGCAAAAATCTTCATCAATCAAGATATTATGATCCCAATAATAAACCGTTACCTGATTATCTGCCGGATCATATTGATTTACCGCTATGGTCTCATTATCCACAGCTTCAGCCCACAATATATGACCGTTGCAGCCGTGTATTGTCTGCATTAGATTAGACCGCTGTTTACTATCTATAACCGATAATGATTCTTCATCTAAGTCGTAATGGTAGAGAACAGACCCATAAACGTCAAACTCTTCTAAATACCTGTTTGTCAAAAGATAGAGATTCTGCCCTGAAAGAACGATATTTTGTACGGTTTCATCTTCATTGAGGCCTATATCCATCTCCTCAAAATCTTCACTGTTTTCCGTAAACAAATAAATTGTTGAACCGCTTATTATTAATACAGAGTCACCACAAGAAGCCATTTGTAACGAGTCGAAGTTTTCCAGTTCACGCGATAAAACAGCTCTGAATTCATCTCCATCGGTAGAAGTCCAATAATGAAAACTAAAACCATCACCCTGACCATCTCCGGCACATTGAGGGAAATGGGGCGGAAAATCTGTTTCTCCGAGTCTGCGGTCATTTCTAATTATTCTTTCATAGCCTGTTCTATCAGGTGGAACTGTTCCGTAAGTGGGTGGTATATTAGGGTTAATTTCACCGTCAATATTCCAATCTCTAGGTACTGCTCCACCGGCAAGAATACCTTTAACTCCTCTTCTTCTTTGCAGCAGCGAACCGAAAAGTTTTACAGCACCCCTTAACCTGACAATCTCGTTGGCATTATGCGGGTTAGGTGTCATTTCATAAGGTATTCGCGGAACATTGTAGATAGCACCCGGTTCGGGCCAAAGGGGGTTATAATAGGGATAATCGAGACCGGGAGGCCAACGATTTGCCTCTGTTGTAGGGTAACTGAACATATGAAGGTCAATATTAGAGTACCTTTGACCGTTCCACACCTGACCGGGTGTTGAACCTTTGGGATATAAGTAATCAGCCTTTATTGCTCCATAATTCCAAATGTTTTCACCAAAACCAAGCGCTGCATAAACACCGTACATATAGATATCTTCGGTATTCGGACGAACTCTTACCGAATCAACCGGATGCCAATGTCCATATTGAATAATAATTGACTCTTCCGATATTATCCCCAAATAATCGGTAGGATTGGGTGGACGAACTTGGTTGCCCTGGTCATCATAGCCGTCCGGACTTAGGCCGGGGATAGTATTACTGTATGTTAAATCGCCTTTTAAATAAACATCGTGTGAACTCGCCCAAGTTTGTTTGCCCGCAAAATCACCCGATATCCACAGGACCATCGGAACAAAGACAGATGTGTTCTCAACAACTCCGTTGGGACCTTCAGTCCATATTGTGTCAACCTTAGGTATCCTGTTGACACCTATAACCTCACCTATCTCTCCGAAGGGTGGATAACTATTGTAGATTGTAAACTGATTATAACCTTCTATCCATTCGAATTCAGGGTCATTAACATCTTCCATAACTACTCTTCCTACCATAGAATGGTACATTGAACCGTCAACCGTTACATAGGCAATCTTATCGTCACGTGCTTCTTCTCCGAAAGGCAGGATACCATCTCTCCTAACCTCTTCCGTTCTATCAGGGAAAGGTATAATAGGGTGATTTTCGATCAACCCGCCTAAAAAGATTTGGTCTCGAGGATACGCAAAACCTCCTCCGGATACTCTGACGATACCGCTGATCGTAACCAACCCGTAAAAACGGGGCCAACTGTTCCTTCTTAAATAAATATCCGTATTGAGGTGAACCCGGCCGTGGATTATGTCTCCCTCCCAAAAAACCCAGGTGTAAGGTGTATCCGGGGGAAAGTGACGTTCAGTACCCCAAAACCTGTGATAGGGAGAATAATCAGTCGGATTTGACGGCAATCCATTCCTAAACAAGAGATTAGTCTTAGAGTCGTCGGTTATAAGATAACTTTTTGAGTAAACATGCTCACACAAAGACTCTCGGGAAACAATCTGACCTTCTCGATTTATTAAAACAACGTTTAGATCTTTTCTGCCGTCTCCTTCTTGAACATAGCGCGGATAAACTACTCCAATCATGTCTTCGCTGATAAGCTCAATTGACGGCTCGGTGAATGAAAAAAGATGTGAGTATGGAAAGAAATCAAACCTATCAATAGCTGTTCTTTGTACAGTATCAAAATCAAAAGGCTGGGATGCTTTCACATAAACTATTTCATCAAAAACTGCCTGATCATATACAAATTGCGAATAAACGGCATGCAACTCTCCGTCAATAACTCGAAAGCCGCTAATATCGTTAAAGTACGCGCTGTATTGATAATAAGGATGGGCTTCCACATTTAACCTGACCGCTTCACTGAAAATACCGTTCAAAAATGATACCGACATCAATAACAAATGTATCCCGACTAATCTTATAAGGGCTATCCCTTTACCTGAAATCATGTGGCCTCCTTTTCGGTTCAGTTAAGTCTCAAACGTTGGTCTGAATTCCAACTCCTTGTTTAACACGTTAGTAAAGGACATTTCCATATCCTTTCCACTCTTACTTCATTAAGTCTAAGCGACTTTAGTTTCAGTCTCTGTAGCCTTCTACTTTTGTGAATAACTTTGAGAAAGAAGAGAAATCAAAGAAGGGTTGAAGGTTTAGAGTTTAGGGTTGATTGGTTGTTCTGCGGGATGTATTTTTATAGAAGTCAAGGTATGTTTGCAGGTCGTCTTTTTCTTCGTTGTTGAGGCTCGACACTGCAATTCCTAGTAACCTCACCCCTTTTTCACGTCGGCAATTAGCTTCTAATAGTTGTTTGGCGATAGCTTCCAGCTCTTCAGCGTGTTCAATGTAGTAACCAAGCGACAAGCTTCGGGTATTGAGCCTAAAATCGGCATATTTAATCTTCAAAGTTATAGTTTTCCCTTTCAGACCTTTAACCCTCAGTTCGTTCGCCACATCGATCGCCAGCCCTTCAAGGATTTTGTTCATCTCCCAAATATCAAAACTGTCCTGCGGTAATGTTCTTTCTTTCCCGACCGATTTTCTGATGTG
>PWNZ01000237.1 GCA_003564135.1 Candidatus Cloacimonadota bacterium | reverse complement strand
TAGGCGTACGATATGTTTCAACCAGCCGGTAAACTATTCTTTCATTATTACCTGATTTTTTGATTACTTCTCTAATATACATACGAAAAATACTGCTGAAAGGCTGGTTTCCTGTCAAGAATATTATGAGAAAACAGGGGGCACTACATTGAGCGTTTCCGCAAAATTAAGACAAAATCCCCTGTACACACCTATACACTGGCACATTAGATCGCGCCTAAAAACGGCCTTTTCGAAGCCCTGTTTCCCCAAATATTGGCTAAAACATTATTTTTTCTGCTCGAATGGTAAAGTTGGGCTAATGCCTATGTGTTAGGTTGGTTAGGTGCTTTAGGGGAGAACTCGATCTCATCCTGCCAGATGAGTTTCAAAACGTTAGATATCTGACTGTTGCTCGAATTAACAGCATAATAGAATTCTTCATTTTGGCCATGATACTCAAATTTTAACGTTTTCGTCTCCTTGAAGTCTTTACTACCGTATAGCGGGTCGTTTTCGGGGTCGGGATTATCGGGATCAACAGCACGATAGATCTCCATCTTAGTCCCTTCTGACATCTTTTTCTCGAAGTAGAAATTTTTCAATCTCAGGTTAACCGGCTTAGATTTCAGCAACTGGTAGGGATAGCTCCTGAATAGTTCTTTAACTTTTTCTTTCCGTTTGTCGAGTGGTTCTTGTGAGGCGAGTTGCATGATTGTTCGGGATCTCATTCGCAATGGTGTATTGACTTCGTTTTTGTACTTCCGTGGCTCGTATAGCTTTATCTGCTGGGAGCCATGAGACATTTGGCAGACATACCTGCCGAAACGGCCATGGATAGAGATAGCCCTTTGTTTAGTTCGTTGAAAATTCCGCGGCATATCCAAAAAATTACTTAAAGACTTGGATATGCCCGAATGTAACGAAGGTGGTATTGAAGGTTGAATGGTATATAAGCCATCAGATTGTAGCTGGACTTCTGTGTTTATTTTGTCTAAGAATTCGTCGAGTGACTGTTTCTTTTTCGGCATTTTCCGCTCCTGATTTATCTTGTATGATGATTCATCTCATCAGCTAATTCTGCTGCAAATAAATTACTTTATTATAGGATGTCAACAATTAGATGCATCTTGGGAGGAGGAAGCACCGGCGATACCGCTGTAACTCATTGACTGTCAGGCATTTATCGGGGATTAAATATTTTCATAAGCCTCTGAGGACTCCTTATTAACCTATTGATGTGAGTAGTAGTTGGTTTAAACCGACTAGTACTCTCACTAATGGAATACGAGAAGATAATGAGAAGTACAAGTGGGCATAATAAACAGAACATCTCTGATCTGCTAATCAAAAAAGAATGACGTATGCCAGAGCGGACAATTATCAACAGAGCTTGAAATTAGTCCGGGATTCAGCATGTAGGATTTATCCCAAATAATACAGTAGATTTCCGGAACGCTGAATTGGCTGCGTCCCTCGCCGAGCTCCCTTTGGTCGGTTCATTCGACTGTTCCGCTGGATTTTTAACCTCTGAAATCATTTCTTCTTGACCCGTGAAATCTTTTTTATTCTATTTCACTGTTTCACCGGGTTATCCGGCAATTAGTAACTTTTCATTTCCGGAACGCTGACTTGAAATAATATGCCAACTGACAGCAAGGCTTAGCTGAGGAACGCAGACAACGCGACGTGCCTTCCGCTACACTTATAGAAAACAATGCCGCTGTGTAGTAACTGCATTATCTGAGTTTATAAGGGATAAAGAAAAATGTAGAAGGTAGAAACATAGTTTACAACCGCTGTAAACATCAATTGAAAAGAGGGTTAGCAAAAAAAATATTGAAATGGCTTGACAAAATATAGCAGTGAATATCGTTTGGGCATCACTTAGCGAACGATAGTTATAAATATCAATATCGACTAAGCTACTGAAGATATTTTTAACTTTATCAGTATGGTTTGAAAGATAATACAGAGGAGATGTTTATGATGTGTCAGAGTACCGGTCAAAATGACAAATTGCTGCCAAACGTAAAGAAGACCACTCCTGAAATTTCATCAGTAAGAGAAACCGGAGCTGTTGTATTATGATCAACCATTATGGGCGTTTAATTAGAGCAGAGTGCTTAAATTTGCCTTAGATATGTGTTATACATATGTACTTTGCCAAGAGAGCTATTTAACAGACTATGCGACATCATGATGGAAATGTATTAGCCATACTAAAAGGAAGAAAGTTATGCCTCTGATAGCTATACCTTTTCAGGAAATAAATCTGCAGGAGGTAAAAAGTTTGATCGATAATCAAGACCCTGAACCATATACAAAGCTTGGTAGGCTTTGTTGCTCGGCGAGCGCCCGCAGCCAATCTCGTCACCTCGAATTTAAACGCCAATTACCGGGCAGCACTGACATCGAAAAGAAGGAGTTTTTAGCCGATGTAACCGCAATGGCAAACTCATGTATTGTTGAATGGATAAGAGGTTGATTATGGCAGGAAACAACGGACATCCACCGGCATTAAATAAAAGTGAAGTATTGATTTACCGGAACGGTCAAGGTGACATTAAGCTACAAGTACGCTTTGAAGATGAGAATGTCTGGCTTAACCAACAAATGATGGCAGACTTATTTCAGACCACAAAACAGAACATCGGAAGTCATTTAAAGAATATCTTTTCAGAAGGAGAGCTTCAGCCGGAATCAGTTGTAAAGATTTTCTTTACAACTGCTAAGGACGGCAAGAAATATAAGGTATCCT
>PWNZ01000037.1 GCA_003564135.1 Candidatus Cloacimonadota bacterium | reverse complement strand
CAATTCCAATATGGTCTGATTAAAGGCACGACGGAATTGGAAGCAGTGCCGGATGCAAATTAGTTTCAATTCCAATATGGTCTGATTAAAGGCCTCTTATTTAGTCCAAAAAAACTGCATGGGGATAGGGTGTCAAACAAAAAAGCAACATTAGATTATCGTCGATGGCAAATTGTGTTCAAATCATGGGGTTTAGACGACACCGCTCCCCATACAGTAATTTAAATCTTTTTTCATTTATTTCACGATATGCAACTGTTAAAGATCGTTCGAAATCAGTCGATCGACGACTCAAATCATCGTATCGAAGGGGTTGAATTCTTTTCCTACGAACTCCTTTTTGAATTGGAAATCGGATCTGAACCTAAAGAAAAGTATTGAGTCGTAACCCGGCTCTATAATTTTCGCCAGTTCATTTTTCAGTTTCTCATATTTTGATAAAGTGATTTCACCCTGGAATACCGAGTTTTGAATCCAGGTCAGGTATTTTCGGAATATTTTCAAAACTTTTCCGACTCTTTTATGTCCTATATCGTATACTGCTATAACGTGCATAATACATCCTTATTGTGAACGGTTTATTTTCTCAAGAGACTTCTACCACCATATTCTAAAGGCCTCAAATTCTCTTTTTTCTATTAAAGTCTTTATCAGTTTGTAGCATTCAAGTCTTATCAGGTGTCTGTATGAATAGTGTTTGTTCAGCTTTCGATGTTTGATGGTTGTCTGCAGCTGCTGGTCGTACTCTTTGATGAATACTTTCTTAGCTTTATCATTCATATAGCAATAGTTAAGCTCCGACTGGAAATCTTTTTCAGTTATCATCTTTCTATTCAATATTTTGAAGATTATTCTATCGACTAAGACCGGTTTAAATATCTCAGCTATGTCCAAAGAAAGCGAGTATCTTCTGTAGCCCGGTTTGTGAAGGTAAGATATGGTAGGTTCCAATTGTGTTTTGAACAGTTCGGACAGTACGGTAGTATAGAGCATCATGTTTCCAAAAGAGATCAGGGCGTTTAGTGCATTATCCGGTGGTTGTTTAGTACGTTTCGTAAAACCCAAGTCTTGGTCGATAATTGTTGGAAAGACCTCATAATAGTGCTTGCGGGCATGTCCTTCAACGCCCATGAGAGTCTCTATATCCTTTGCCTGAGTTAACTGCAGCCTGCTCTGTCTTAGTATTTCAATACAAGGATCAAGGTTTTTCCCTCTATTCAGGTAATACTGGAGGTTTCTTATCATATTTGAAATCGATGCCGATAATGTCTCTTTTGCTAATGGGAGTTGCTTAGAAGGTGCCGTGAAGTGTTTGGCCTGTTTAACTATCAATTCACCTGATAACAGAGTTTTTCTGGGTACAAATGAACCGCTATAAAAGCCGTAGTAATTAAATAAGTGGATCATAGCCTTAAACTGAGAGATATATGTCAGAAACTTTGTATTAAAGTCGAGTTCACCAAACAGGTAGAGGTTTCTTATAGTTTCTACAGGGATAACCTTCCTGTTCCCGGCTTCATCCAAGAAAAAAACAGTACTCTCTTTCCTTTTTAATCTGCCGTTTGAAAATACGAAATAATCCTTTTGCATTTTAGTATCCTGTGTTTATAATAGCTGCCAGTTATAGGTGATTCCGGAACGCTGGATTCAGTCGGCATATTTTGTTCATCTTCTTGTGTGTCTTCAAAAAAATATACATTACTTTTCTCCCTCATGAGCGTTTCCTTTGAATCATAGCGGTATTATTAGATATAACATAGCTCATAGTAGCTGCAGCTTTTGCAGCGTGGCTTATCAATTACGGGCGGTATTGCTTCTTGACCGATGATGTCCCGGATTTCTTTCAGTATCTGTTCTATCTTACTAAGATCTCTATCATTTAGCTCAACCTTGGTCTTTTGCCTTGTTTTGGGATACACCAGCTCACCGGTAACATTCTCGACACCTTTTTTCTTCAGGTAGTAGAGATAGTACTTCAACTGCCAGATATGAGCTTTCTCCATCTTAGCTGATTTCTTAATCTCTCTGACTACCCCATCAGAACCGATAAAATCAATCTTTATCGGCCCGATAGATACCTCCTTCTTTTCACGGGCGTAAGAGTTTTCGTGAATCACTTTACCCAACTCAACCACCTCGGACGTGTGTTCCATATTTATCTGATGAGAAAAGAGCCAGACCTTCCTCTTGCAGATTAGATAGTAGTTGAGTTGAGTTGCAGTGATTTGGATTTCGTTCATAAGTGATTTGTTAAGCTCTCATTCTCTGGTAGAATGTAAATGACTTGTTTGCTGCTGCCTGCTTGTACGGGAAAAGATGGATTTGTGGAACCCTTTTAGCATCTTTGGTTCTAAAATCATAATTATTCATGTTACTGAATTTGGCACTCCTGTCAACATCATCAAGAGAAAACATAATTCCGGTTGCCGATATGTCGTCAGACAGTAATACTGAATAACCTTCTGGTAACTGAGATATTTTTCTGCTATCGCAATACTGAAAAAAACAGCCTCTCTTTCCGAAATAGTTTATATGGTACATCCATTTTTCAATGATGTCCCAGTAATCAGCGAAGATATCAATGGCATCGTCAGAAAGCTTTATAGCAATTTTAAGAGCATCATTTAGATAGACATACTCTCTGAAAGCTACAGTATTTTTGAAAGGACATACTTCTCTATCCTCGGGCTTGACTTTATCATTTTCTTTCATAATTCTAATGAAACAGTTGTTTACAACCCATTTAT
>PWNZ01000238.1 GCA_003564135.1 Candidatus Cloacimonadota bacterium | reverse complement strand
GCAAATCAATCCATATTTCTGAGATTTTATTCCATGAAATCTCTTTCCGTATTTCATAATTCCTCCCATACTTTCCTGTTATGAAGGTTTCCACACGTTTTTCAAATTCATTTTACAGCAAAATCTACAGGCCGTTGTCAACCTTCGGAACCATATTTATGCAAGTCATATTATATGTCAAGATAATTCGCTCTTTTTAACGAATTATTTTTTAGTTATGCTTAGCTTCGCTTATTAGAAGCGGGATTAAGCGAATGTAAACACTTGTCAGAGCTGGAAGCTCCGACCACGATGCGCTCTGAACATAATGATTTTCAACCACAAGAAGCTGTAACCATTAGAGGCTCTGAACATGGTGAACAACGACCTCCTGAACTCACGCGATACTTAAATTTATTTCACCAGCATGATGGAACCGGTTGCTTCCATATCGGCTGTTTCTATGCGATACATATACATACCGCTGCCTACTCTGTTCCCACTGTTATCGGTTCCGTCCCAATAAACATTGTACTCTCCCTTGCCGGTGTAAGCGTTTATCAATGTCTTAACACGCTGTCCTTTGACATTATATACAGCAACTATAACATCACCGGCCGAAGGCATATCGAAGCTTATCGTACAGCGGATATTTTCCCCGCCCCTTCTCATCTTAACAGGATTAGGATAGGCATAAGAAGATATCTTCGTCTCCGGTATTTCATTGTGTCCGGGAGACTCGGCACTCACAGGCTGAAACTCATAAGCACCTAAATCAATCGAGTCTCCTACTATCCGCGGTTCTCCGGCAAGGTCGTATTCCTCGAAAGTGTATCCGGGAATATCGGTTGTTCCTGCATTAATAGCCGGCGAACCTTCCGAAAATTGATAAGGGTAATTGCCTTCTCCAACAAACAATGGATCTCCGGAGATAAAGTTATCATAAGTATAAGGATAATTTCCTATTGTTAATATATCACGCAGACCATTCTGAAAAAGATTATGTGAGAAATGAGCTACTCCGGGTCTATTTCTTATTCGGAGAACAATCGTGTTGGGATCATTACCCCAGATAATATTATTGTAGAAGCTTATAGAGACACGATCCATCACCTCGGCAACCGATTCTCCAGTATTACCGGTAAGTGTATTGTTTACGATTAGAATTTTTCTGTAATCTGGAGGAACATCTTCATATGTTCCGAGAATAGTCAAAGCTGTCCTTAGATGACAGTTAGTAATCAAACTGTTAGACACAATAACACTTTGTCTCCTTGTACGTCCTTGAAATAAATTAATACCGATACCGCCTTGCCTTACATTATCAACGTTTACCCGGTCAGCTATTACCCAGCTATCGGTGTCAAAATAAGGACTGATAGCGATTCCGTAGATTTGGGGATTTCCATCTATATGAATATTTCGGTAGGTATTGTATCTCGAGCTACCCCCCATTGTATGAAACCGATAATCCCAACTATCAATAGGATGAGGAATAATATCTTGAAACTCGATATTCTCAAAAGTAACCCAATCGGCACCACTTGCCGCTAAAATAGGCATATGAGAAATACTTGTTGTTCTCTTAAAAACTGCGTTTCGAACCGTTATATCACCTCGTGTCCACGAGGATATAGCACCGGGGAAAAGTCCTTCGGCATCAATCATCCATCGGGTATCTTCGGTTAAACTGGTCAATGTTACATAAGGTTTCAAATGTAGAGGGAGCATCTCATTTGTACCGGAAATCGAATATACCCCCTCTTCAATAAAGATAGTCCTGGGATCAAGATGGTCTGCCTTTATTTTAATCAAGGCATAGGCAATACTTTGTAGTGGATCATCGGGGGTTAACCCGCTATTTTCATTAGCTCCCCAGGTGGCTACATAAAGGTCGTTTGCAGTCTGATCAATCATCGCTACTTCGGCAGAAATGATGATCTCACCACAGGAATATGAAGTATAATAAAAATAAGGTTCTTGATCAATGACGGTTGCTTTATAGAGTCGTATATCAATATAGTTTACCTGAGCAGTTGAGATATCGTTTCCATTTATGGCGTTATTCAAATAAACACTGTTTTTATGGTCGGTATCGAATATATAACCTTCATCAACTGATGTGTCAGGATTATATAATCTTACCCCACCACCCCTGACAGCCAAGTTACCGGTTATCGTGTTTCCGCTTATCAGTACCCTCGATTGCGTTAAATGAATACCCCCTCCACTGGCGGATTTATTACCACTAATAAAGCAATCCTTTAATATCAATACTGATGCGCCGGCATAAAGTCCGCCTCCGTCACCATATAAAGCCTTATTACCAAAAATACGGCACCTTTCCACATTGGCTGTCGACTCCTTAATCGCTATCCCACCCCCGGATAATGCAGCAAAATGCGGCAGATTACCTACGCCGTTGGTGACGGTAAAACCTCCGAAATAGGCATTATCACATTGATAGATTGTAACTGCACTGGCAGTTTGCTCTGCATCAACTATTGTTTGTTCAATATATTCATCATCACCGTTTGTTATTGCCAGACTGAACAGACTCAATGTCTTGCCTAAATAATCAACGGCTTCCGTGTATCTGCCTGGATAGACTAATATACTGTCTCCGTGAACAGCATTGTTAATAGCTGCTTGGATAGAGGTGAAATCTCCGCTGCCATCCTGATTTACTTCCCATAAAGTCGAATTGAGGATTGAATATTGAATATTGAATGTGATTATTGTCAACACCATCAACAGCAATTTTAGTTTGATCTGCATAATATCTCCTT
>PWNZ01000227.1 GCA_003564135.1 Candidatus Cloacimonadota bacterium | reverse complement strand
CGGTGTGTCAGACCATTGATCTTTGCTGTCAACATTAATTCCCTTGTCTACTAAATAATGAATGAGTTCAATATCTGCATCAGAAGGATTTTCTTTTTGTGCTATTAAATGCAGTAGTGTATAATCAACGCTATTAGTTTGAAATACGTCAGCACCATGGTCAATCAGTGTTTTTATTATTTCAAGGCACGAGTCATTATCAATAGCAAAATGGAGTAATGGCTCCCCATCTTCCGTTTCTTCGTTAATTTCATACCCCAAATCCAGCAGCAGGCGAAGCTGGTTGAGGTTATTCTCGCGGATGGCTTGTTCGAGGGGATTCATGCGTCTTTAAATTTTATGATTCCGCTTATTATATTCAGGATTTTTGAGGCTTTAATCTGTTTCTCGTAGCGGTCATATTTCTCCTGGGTGGCCGGTGGTAATAGGTCCGGGTCAGCGCCATGCAGGATGAGTTGTTCGAGAACCGGCGGATGATAAAATTGTACAGCATAATACAGAGCTGTTTCGCCACTAAACTTCATTTCATTGATGTTAAGTGTGTTACTCAATGCCCGTTCTACAATTAACCAATCAGAGTTCAAAATACCACGACGAATTAAATCATAATTTTTAAGACAGTCGTAAACGTTTTTGTCAGAATCTTTTCTTACTCCTGTGTCAGCACCATTCTCTACAAGTAGCTCAACTATTTCTTTGTTGCCTCTCATGGCAGCAACCCAGATAATAGATTGACCACTGTTATCTTTTTCATTTACATTCGCACCATTTTCAACCAACAGACGAGCAACTTGTTCATTATTCCAGAATACAGTTTCAAACAGCGGCGTTCTTCCATATTTATCTCGTTCGTTGACTTCTGCACCATATTCGATCAACAGTTTTACAAGCTTTACAGCTTCATGGCTGTTTTCTTTACTTGCCTTGAATAAAGGAGTTTTTCCAGAACTGGAGTGAGCGTTCACCTCAGCACCCAGTTCTAAAAATAGTTTAGTCAGTTCTTCATCACCTCTTTCTACAGCTTTAAATAATGGGGTTTCTTCAAATTCATTACGTGCATGAACATCAGCACCATGTTCTATTAATTGTCTGACAATTTGTTCGGTATCCCAATTTGTTCTGATCTCAAACAGAGGCGTTTGTTCTTTTTGATCTCGTGCATGGACATCAGCACCACATTCTATCAACAATCGGACGAGTCCTTCATCACCTTTCTCTATAGCTTTAAATAATGGAGTTTCTTCAAATTCATTACCTGCATTAACATCAGCACCATGTTCTATCAACAGTCTGGCGACTTCTTCCTCACCTTTCTCTATGGCTTTAAATAATGGGGTATTCCCTAAATTATCTCGTACGTTTACATCTGTACTGTGTTCTGTAATTAAGAATCTACATACTTCTATTCTACTCTTATCTAAAGCTCTTTGTAACAGAGTTTGACCATCAACGTTTAACTCATTAACATTAATACCCTCTTCAGTCAATAGTCGTACCATTTGACAATTATCTTGATTGACTGCCTCAAAAATGAGATTTATTCCATATTCATTTTGGTCGTTAATTTTAGCACCATTATCAATTAAAAGCTTTGTGGCTACCTTGCACCTCATTGAATAAAACAAAGGAGTTCTCCCAAAATTATCGTGTACATTAACATCAGCACCATATTCTATCAAAAGTTTGCTAACTTTTGAATGATAATTTCTGACTGAAAAAAACAAAGGAGTTTTACCATCATAACTATGAAAATTAACATCCGCTCCATATTTGATGAATATTTTAGCAACTTGAACCCCAGTAGAAAAAAACAAAGGTGTTCTTCCTTTCTCATCAAGTTTATTAACATTCAATCCCTTTTCTATTAAAAGTTTTACAACTTTTACGCGATTGTGACTGGCAGCCAAAAATAGTAGAGTCTTTCCATTTTTATTCAACTCATTTACATCTGCGCCATGTTCTATTAACGCTTTAGCTACATCTGTATGTCCCAGATGAATAGCCCTAAATAAAGGGGTTTTACCGTTATCGTCTTGATGATTTATATTCGCACCATATTCTAACAAAAGGCAAACAACGTCATCATAATTATTCTTTATAGCTTCAAATAATAGTGTTTCTCCGTTCTGATTTTTCTCATTAGGATCATTCCCCAAATCCAACAATAACTTCAGTTTATTAATGTTCTTGTTTCTTACCGCTTCAAATAGTAAACTCATCGTCAAATTCCGTATTGAGATTTTGATTCCCCCAACCAGGATTTCCAGCCCCATTCAGCCGGTGGTTCCCCATCGGATGTAAGCACCCAAAGCACAGGATACCGTGGTGGTTGAGCCGGTGCATCACCGTAGCCATCGGTGAGGTAGATCAACAGTTTGGGTTCTTCTACATTTTCTTTTATGTAATCAAACACGGGTGTAAAACTGGTTCCGCCAAATCCCTTAAAATCGAATTCCTCGTATTCAAACGGCTCCCACTCCGTAAATTTACGGACGTTTTGTATCTCCATATCACACTCTATCAGTGTAACTTCATACCGCCCGAACGATGAGACAATACCTTTTAACTCGGCCAAAAAAGAAGGCAGGTCATGCATTGTACTTCCGCTGGTATCAATCGCTACGGTTACCGACAGGAACTCCTCTTTTCGGCTGGGCAGATAGAGGCCTGCAGCCATGTGCCTTCTGCTTGGTGGCAGCCACTGGCGGGAACCCCCAAAACAGGAGCTTACAAACTGCTGCAAAATTTCTCTCCAGCTTAGCTCCGGCTGGTACTGAT
>PWNZ01000077.1 GCA_003564135.1 Candidatus Cloacimonadota bacterium | reverse complement strand
TTATGACATCTTGAATCACCCAGTCAGGTGTGGAAGCACCGGCAGTAAATCCAACTCTTTCAAAACGACTTAGGGCTTTTCCACTTAATCCTTTCGCTGTTTCGATGTGGTAAGTACTATCGGGAAGCAGTTCTTTGCAGATATTTACCAGCTTTTGTGTGTTTGAACTGTTAAATCCTCCGATAACAATCATTGCATCGACTTGACCGGCAAGGTCTAGGGCTGCTTCTTGACGTTCCTTTGTTGCAAAGCATGTGGTATCAAACTTCTTTACATGTTTACCCATTTTCTCTAAAATTCCACTCAGTTCATGAAACTTTTTTAAAGGCATTGTTGTTTGTACCACAATGCATATATTCTCGAAGGTCCGATCTTCGGGGATATCTTCAATATCCTGAATAATTATGCCCTGTCCTTGGCACCAACCGTTTATTCCTTTTACCTCAGGATGTTTAGGATTTCCGATAATTACAATTTGATATCCTTTTAGGTGGTAATCTTTAACAATATTTTGGATTCGTTTTACGAATGGGCAAGTAGTATCAATCAGATCAATCTGTTTTTTATTTGCTTCTTCATAGACGCTTTTTCCTACTCCATGAGAACGAATAATGACGGTTCCTTCTTCAATATCCTTGATCGATTCAATGACATCCAATCCCGAATCTTTTAATCGATCGATGACTTGGTTATTGTGGATAATCGGTCCCAGAGAGTAAATTGATTTATCTGCTTTTTCTTCTGTCGCCTCAAAAGCTTTGCTGATTGCTTTTTCGACACCGAAACAAAAGCCTGAGCTTTCTGCAATTTTTATAATCATTACCTTTACCATGTCCTCCTTTTATTGATTTTGATTTCCACAGTTAAGATTGTTCAGCAAATTGATAATTTTATCAGCGACATTTTCTGAGGTGAGATTGGTTGTGTTGATTTCATAAGCATCCTTGGCTTTTACTAAAGGAGCTGCAACTCGGGTTGAGTCCAAACGATCCCGTTCGATAATATTATTTCTTACTTCATTTAATGTAACCTGGTCTTTGCTTTTCTTTTCCTTAAGCTCTTTAAATCGTCGCATCGCTCTCTCATCAACTGATGCGGTTAAAAAAATTTTTAAGTCTGCATCAGGCAATACATGGGTTCCAATGTCCCGCCCATCCATCACGACATCGCGATCAGCAGCAAGTTTTTGCTGAGCTTTGACCAGATTATTTCGTACTTCCGGAATTTTTGCAACGATGGATACTTTTTCGTTTATCCGAGGATCACGAATCTCTTTCGTGCAGTTTCGTCGGTTTAAGTAAATTTCCGTTCCATCTTTGGAAAACTCGAACTCAATGGTTTCAGATAATTTGATTATTTCTTTCTTTTGATCAAAAGATAGATCCTTCTCTATAACTAGAAAGGTAACTCCCCGATACATTGCACCGGTATCTATATAAAGATAGCCAAGCCGTTCTGCTATACTTTTTGCGACGGTACTTTTCCCGGCCCCTGCAGGCCCATCTATAGCAATTGCAATATTCTTCATTCTAGCCTCCTTCTCGTGTCCTTTGTTGTCTAAAATCACTCCATTATCAATTATACATTATTATAGCACTATGAACAAGATATCTGTTGGAAAAGAACGTGAAAAGAGAGCCATTCCCTCTGGTTAAGTTCAGGCTCTCATAAATCCTTATATAGTCGTTCTGTCCTTATTCTTTATTGTTATAAATATGGTATCGTTCCCATATTGCTTCTAACTTATTAAAGTATTCCGTTATTTCATCTTTTTCTCTCATTCCCACAGCGACGATAATTGCGTTGATCAAGCTTAAAGGGGCAACTAATGAATCCACGAAGGAAGCCATATTGCTTTTTGCTGTAAGTGTATAGTCACAAATTTCATTCAATGGAGATAATACGGTATCTGTGATTCCTATAATATTAATGTTTTGTTCCTTCATGTACCTTAAAGCTTCAATCGTTCGATTGGAGTATCGAGGGAAACTTATACCAATTACCAAGTCATTTTCCTTTACACGTAGAGTCTGTTCAAAAATATCACTTACTCCATAGCCTACAATTCGAACATTATCAAGAATCATATTAAGATAGAAACCGAAATATTCCGCTAGAGCTGTAGAACTACGAAGCCCAACAATATAGATCTTCTCAGCGAGGAAAATTTGATTGACCACCTTTTGAAAAATATCGTAGTCAATACTGTCGAGGGTACTATGGATATTTTCCATATCAGCCCGAAGAACTTTACGGATAATATCACCTTCATTTGTGTATTGAGTGCCCATCTCAACTCTTTGAACAGTGGTTAGTTTCGTTTTTATGATTTCCTGTAGCCCTCTTTGTAATTGAGGGTAGCCCTCAAAACCTAAAGTGTTTGCAAATCGAACGACAGTGGATTCACTCACCCCCACCGTTTGACCTAATTTGGAGGCTGTCATAAATGCGGCCTTATCATAATTATTAATGATAAACTCAGCAATTAGTTTCTGACCTTTGCTAAGTCGGGAAAAGCTCTTTTGTATTTGGGAAATTAAATCTCGGCTTTGATCAACCATTCTATTAACCACCCTAATCATTTTTTATTTTATATTGACACGTGATTTTTATCTCCGGTCTTCAACCAGCTTATAACCTTCTGCTAAAGCCAGTTTGTTTAGAGATTGAGTTCCGGGGGGAACACGTTTTAAAACCGCCTTTTCCAAACTCTCTTTTGTTACAACATTTGTGGCTTCCTGTATAACGCCTAATGCCACAATATTGGCAACCATGGCTTTGCCAACCTCTTCTTCCGCAG
>PWNZ01000078.1 GCA_003564135.1 Candidatus Cloacimonadota bacterium | reverse complement strand
ATACACCAAGAGGTCAAGGAGCAGGGGGGCTTTTAGGGACCGCGAGTACAACTGAAATGGAGAGATGCTTTGCTAAAGGTGATGTAACAGCGAGAGCACATGTAGGAGGTTTAGCAGGCAGAAGGTATAATGGACTTTCAAAAGAAATCTATGCTTCCGGGAATGTTTACGGAGAGCGGCTTGTAGGAGGTTTGTTCGGTTATCTTAATAATTCAAGATGCTGGGATTCTTATGCTGCGGCAAATGTGAACGGAAAAGATAAAGTCGGGGGATTAATCGGGACTTATTATCACAATGCTGCTGTAAGAAACTGTTATGCTGTGGGAAAGGTCACTGGTGAGACTAATGTCGGTGGGCTTATCGGGTTTGTCGATTTAACAGAGGCTACGAATACGGGAATGAACCGGATCTATCAGCCGTATAACAGTTATTGGGATACGGAAACGACGGGGCAGGCAGAATCTCCGGGAGGGGGAGAACCAAGAACTACCCGGCAGATGACCTCTCCCCATGATGATACAACTTACCTGCATTGGGATTTTAATTTTGTCTGGAAAGAGGATACTTCAAAAGAAAAAAATAACGGCTATCCCTATCTCCGGCTTGAAGAAACAGATAGAACCGACATTCTGCCGGACTTTGATTCTGATCTTTTCCCGTCTGAATACGGTAGAAGAATACAAGGAAAAGACGACTCCCTGCTGAAGATATTTGCTCTTCCCGCTTTTAAATCCCTTATTGCAACAATGTCAATCGGGATAGTGTTTTCGTTTGTCCTGTACTACCTTCTTTCCAAAATCAAATTTTTTGCCGGAGTCACATTGTTAATTCTTAATCTATTTCTGACGCTTTTTTTCTTACTGCATCCCGAACCCTTGATTCTACATATCTACATTTCACTCTTTACCCTCATGATCGGACTTTTAATCTGCTGGCTAATCTATAAGCAAAACCTCAATAAACAGCCTGAATCCTGATTAGCAGATTATTATTTATATCGTTTTTATTGTGTGTAAATTGCCTTCCGCTCTTGTGTAACAAACAATAAAGGCTATACCCTGATGAAATGGTACAATGATTGCACGAGGGGGGCGAGTGAACATATTTCAGAGATTTCGCAGATAATTTAACCACAGATTTTATCGAAGGTATTCAGTTTTGCGACAAAGATGTCCCAGTAATTAACGCCGGAAAATCCTTTAGTTGTAATCAGGGTATTATCAATAAGATAGCCACCGGTCAGATAGATATTCTCAGATTTATCCATAGCACAATCCCACAGAAATACTTCGGTATTCTCACCTTCTTCTAGCGGAGTAATTCACAACCAGTTGCCGTTAGTGTCTAATTTGGCAGCAAAAGTTTTTGTCCTCATTGAGCCGGGCAGTTTTATATGACCGAAATCAACCCTTACAAGAGTAATCTTAAGTAACTGTTTAATCAGCATTTTGGGAATGCTTGACGAAGCGGAATATAAGCCGCCAAGATAGAGGTGTTCTTCATTTCGATCGATAAATATCCCGTTACCCTGTCTTGCTGAAGTATCATCGGCTAGTCTTGCCCATAGTCATTCTCCATCACTATTCAACTTTGCGACAAATATATGATTTGATTCTTTAACGGTCAGCTTATGACCTCCAAAGTTCCCGTTATCTCTAAAATTGCCTGTTATATAGCTGTTTCCTGATTTATCAACGGTAATGCTTTTGCCCATACTATCATTAGTAACTCCACTACTTACAGCTCAAACCCAGTCATTCCGGTGATGCAGTTGTTCTCCTGAGCATCATAATCAATCCCTAAAATATTCGCACTACCCGAAGATACAAGCTCGATATCATTAAGCCACTCACCAGTGTTGTTTAACATAGCTATAAATGAACCTTGTGTGTCGCCGCTATCTAATTGTTTATCACCTAACCCGGACGAGCCGGAACCAAATATTTATCCACGAATGCACACAAATGAACACGAATATTGTAGTAGATAATATGATGAATACCATAACTGTAACGGACCGCCGGCTTAAGCCGGTAAAGGTTTCATGCAACCTGTCCCCTTTAAAATACCGGATGAATCCGGCGTACCAACCGACTGGAAGTCAGCGTTACATTTATTATAACTGCAATATCTGGGTTCAATATTCTGCCAAACAAACACGAACCGAGTTTACGAGCTGGACGCAGTCAATATTATTGATAAGGCACTGCGTCCAGCTTGCCTTAAAGACTACCCCAAACGGCAATATTATCTTCTTTATTGATCTTGATTAAAGAACCGCGGGTTGATTCGGTGGCATTTGGTGTCTTCACCCATTGCCAATCACCAGCAATGCTTAGCTTAGCAACAAACATCTGGTCAGTATCACCGGCATCATATTGTTTGCCTCCAAAATCAACTGCTCCCCTATGCTGACCTGTTACATAACAATTACCCGCACTATCTACAGCAAGTCTTGACCCCGAACTGCTCTCTAATCCGGGAACCTGCCTAACCCAGAGCCAACCTCTGTTACTGTTCATCTTAGCGATAAAAGCATCTTGCTCCCATTTACTTTCTATCTCGATCTCACCAACACTGCCGTTTCACTGATAGCTCCCGTTACGTAGATGTTTCCCTCATTATCTACTGCTATACCGCGGGCAAAATCTGTCTCATTTCCTTCGGTGTTACTATGTTTAAAATTCAATTTCAGCCACCGAGAACACCGAAAAAAGCACCGAATAATGGTCTTCACAGCTGATCCTCACCTCTTTCGTTAATATTATAATCATCCTCTTGGGTGTCTTCGTTCTTCATTCTTCATTCT
>PWNZ01000279.1 GCA_003564135.1 Candidatus Cloacimonadota bacterium | reverse complement strand
TCCCGCTTAGGTGTGGGGATGGATGTAATGGCCAGAGCTAAGGAGTTAGCAGGCAAGAAAAACGTAGAGTTGACTAACCTTATAAAAGCAGTGACGATCGAAAAGAAAGAGTTAGAGGAGCTAACAAAGAAGCTAAACTATAAGGAGCGACAATTAGAAAACCGGCTGTCAAAATACGCACGTTTAGTTGACCAAATCGAAAAAGAAAAAAAGGATGTGTTGAAAAAAGCTATTCAAGATGCCCGAGAACGCTTTACAGTTATGCAAAAAGAACTTAACCAAGAGTTAGATTCACTGGAAAAGAGCGATCGGGATGAGCGGAAAAAGAAGGCAAAAAGACTAGTTGAAAAAGTTTCTCATGTTCAACAAGGTTTGACTAGGGAGACCCAAACTTTAAATAGCGAAGAAATGATACCCATCACGGATATAAAAATTGGCGATGAGGTATGGGTAAAGGAGTTTTCTGATAATGGGAGAGTTACATCAATTGATAAAGATCAAGTTACCGTAGATTTAAACAACATATTTTTTACGACTAAGAAAGAGAAGCTATATCAATTAGTAAAAAAGAGCGGTAGCAATAGTAAAATCACCCACCCACCTAACCGAAATAGATTAGAAACTATTCGCTCGGCGAAGACCGAGCTTAAACTTTTAGGGAAAACTTTTGAAGAAGCATTGCCATTGATCGAAAGGTTTTTGAGTGAGGGCAATGCCGCCGGTTTAACAAGCCTAAGAATTGTACACGGTAAAGGAACCGGAGCTTTAAGAAGTAAAACTAGAAACTATTTAAAACAGGTCAGCTTTGTTTCTGAGTTTTACTCACCTGCTGAAGAGTTGGGTGGATCGGGCGTTACGGTCGTTAAATTCAACACCTGAGATGTTACTATCAGTAGGTCGTAGTATGTTAGCTGAAACATAACAGGTAGAAAGAAGGTTAGATATAGAGGGGAAAGTAATTAATGATAGACGAGAGATTGATACAAGAGATTATCTCAAGTAACGATATTGTTTCAACAATAGAGGAATACCTTCCGCTTAAAAAAACCGGGACCAGTTTTAAGGCTTGCTGTCCTTTTCATGAGGAGAAGACACCTTCCTTCGTGGTAAGTGACAAGAAGCAAATATTTAAGTGTTTTGGTTGTGGTAAAGGCGGGAATGTTCTCACTTTCGTGAAAGAGATTGAGAAGATATCCTACTCGGAAGCTATCAGGAAGCTTGCCTTAAAGGCCGGAATACAGCTTGGCCAACCAACGAAAAAAGAAGCCAACAAAAGATCACGGATTTCCTTATTAAGTGCCGTTTATGAGCTGGCAAAAGATCATTATCGTGAGAATCTTCAAAAGTATGGAGAACGTGCTTTGGAATACCTACAGGAACGACAGGTTCCAGGATCATTAGCGGAAAAATTAGATCTTGGTTATGCTTTAAATAGTAAGAATGGGCTGTATAACTATTTATTAAAGAACAATGTTAATAAGGACATTATATCTGAGTCGGGCCTAGTTGTTTCGGGCAAATACGGTGTATATGATTTATTTCGTGAGAGGTTGATATTTCCAATTCATTCATCTACCGGGAAGGTCGTTGCTTTTGGAGGCAGAGTTTTATCTTCTGACCAAATTGGCGGCAAGTATGTTAACTCGCCTACAACAAAAATCTACACGAAAGGGAATGAGCTATACGGTTTCCATGCAACCAGAACCGAGATCGGCAGAAAAAATGCCGCAATTATTACCGAAGGATATCTAGACTTTATACGCTTATATGAGTCCGGTTTTCATAACAGCGTTGCTTCCTTGGGTACTTCCTTGACGGCTAAACAGATAGGGCTGATATCACGCTACACGTCAACTTTCTATCTCTTGTTCGATTCTGACGGAGCCGGTAGAAAAGCAGCAATTGAAGCAGCGAAAAAGATAAGTATTACCGGTGGTAATTCATACATAGTTGAATTAGACGAAGGTGCTGATGCAGACAGTTTTTTGTGTGACAATCAAGCTGCTGACCTGCAAAAAAGGATCGAAGGGGCTAAACCATTTCTAGAATATCTTTCCCAAAACGAGCAATTAGGCCTTACCTTAGAGGAAAGGATCAGCCATGTTGTTGAGGCTATCGCTGAGATGACAGATTTACTGACATCCGAGTTGTTTGCCAAAAAAGCCGCAGCGGCATTTAATGTGTCTACTCAGGCTATTATGAGTAAAGCTTACAAGTTGAGGCGTCCAAGTTATCAGAGGAAAACAGAGGCCAATCACGAACAGGTAACCAACAGATACCCCGAAGAAAGAATGTTTTTGATACATCTGTTAAATGGTTCGTTAAATAAATCGGAAAACTTGAATGAAATTAGCTCCACTATGTTCTTTAATGAGACATACAAGAAAATATTTGAGTTATTTGTGAAAAGCAATTATAATATAGATACTGGGTATGTTATGTCAGTGGCCGATTGTATGGAGACTGAAGAGTCAAATCTATCCGACCTTATCAGTGAACTAAGATTTGAAGAGATTCCGCCGGTTCCTGTCGAAGCGGCAATAATTGATTTAAAGCTCAGGAAGCTGAAAAACGACTTAGCTCACAGCACAAATGACAGCGTTGCTTCTGATAAGCAGGAAGTATTTAATAGAGTAAGAGAGCTTGAGGAGCATAATGAACAGATTAAAAGATTCTCAAGAAGAGTAGTAAAAAAAATATTATAATAAGGAGACTTGTTAATGCTTAGCTACAAAGAATGTGTCTTCAAATTGATAGAACTAGGAAAGAAAAACAACGTTCTAACCTACAAGCAGATTAATGAAAATTTGCCTGTCAGTCCTATGTTTCTCGATAGGATTGATGAGATAATTACCCAGATC
>PWNZ01000044.1 GCA_003564135.1 Candidatus Cloacimonadota bacterium | reverse complement strand
GGGGGGGGGGGGGGGGTCTATTGTTCGGGTTATCTGCCGCTGCTTTGCAACTATGAATTTAGTTTGTTCGAGGCTAAAATATCTGCTTAGCCGATCAATCATTCCATCTTTTGCAAGGCGGCTAGTAAAATATAGCAAAATCGAATTAAGTCTTTATTTTGCAACATCGTCCTTGTAAAACCGTTATTCTTTTCGTAGTGACTAGGCAAAGTAGACTACAAATTACTTGACAGTGTGACGAAATAGTATTGATGGTAAAATGCTTTCACTGACGTCGACCTGTCAATAAATAGCGAAAATTGACGCGAAGGAACTACGGAAAAAGAAAATAAAAACGATCGTTAGCAGCGATCAAAAAGAGACCATAAGGAGGTCGAACAAATGTTTAAACAGAAATATCGACTCTCGATATTGATGACTATGGGCGTTGCCCTAATGTTGAATATGACCGGAACACTACAGGGCCAAAACAGCTTAGCAGATACTTACCCTCAATTGTCCGACACACCGCTTGCCGATGCACAAGTTACCGTGCTTCCGGAAGATGTAGTGCTGCAATCTGACAATATAGCTATTACCCAACAAGATGTCCAGACTCAGTTGCAGTCTGTACCGGAACAGGACAGGCAGCAGTTAGCAGGGAATGAACTGTTTATTGTCGAGCAAATGTTTACAGAACAAGCTTTAGTAGCTCAAGCAAGAAATGAGTTGACCCGCCAGGGGCATGATATTACAGGAATGCCCGAAAGAGAACTCTTCCAAACATTCTTCAACGGAATGATGGAAGGTGTACAGGTTACCGATCAAGAAGTTTCCGACTTTTATGAAAGTAATCCCCAGATGATGGGGGGAATGCCCTTAGAAGAAGCAGGACCGCAAATCGAACAATTCTTGCAGCAGCAAAAGCAGCAAAACGTTCTGGAGGAATATATTGAGACAACTATGGGTAATCTGGACACCCAAATATCAGAAGTTTGGGTCGATGAAAAAGTCTCCCTGAGTCTCGATAATGAACTCGATCAGGCCAGAGTCAGCGGTAAACCTACCTGCGTTGCCTTTGATTCCAGCGAAAGCGATACCTATCAACATCTCCAAACTACTTTCGATAATCTGAGTGAAGAGATGGAAGACAACGCAAACCTTGTTATACTGCCGATTGAAGAGCATCCTGTATTAGCTAATAGGTATGCAGTGCAGAGCGCACCGACAATAATTTTCTTTGACCAAGGGGGAAATGAAGCGAACAGAACAGATCAACTTATCGAAGAAGATCAAGTAAAACAGCATCTGCAGATGATGATGGAATAATAAACAATAATATCGTTTGATTAGAAATATAAGGCAGGTCTGAGTAATCTGCCTTTTTTTATTAGGCAAAAAAAGCCGCAAGCATGGGATAATTTATGCTTGCGGCTATGAGTATCGTGCTAATGTCCTATCAAGGATGGTGATTTAGCCGATCTTGATCTCTTTAGCCGGTGTCGGTGCCTTTTTAGGGATGGTTAAATTCAATACTCCATCCTCTAATTTTGCTTGTACCTTGTCTAGGTCACATACTTCCGGCAGACTAATCGCTCGGCGATAATCACCCTTAAATCTTTCATAACGATAGACTGTATCGTCTTTATCTGTCTTTTCAGCTTCCTGCTTGCCTTCAATGACCAGTTCATTGTCATGAACAGATACCTTGATATTATCCTTCTTGATACCGGGAAGATTGGCCTTGACAACAAACTCTTTTTCTCGCTCGTGTATATCCATGGGCATCATTCTATTGCTTTCCGATTGCTCATCGCTGAAAGCATTACTGAGAAAATCATCGAACATCGATGACATCATAGGGAACAAGTTGCGGTTTCTTCTTGTAGTTAAGAATGTCATGGTTGCCTCCTTTTTTTATTTAAGAAACTGTTATTTCTTTTTCGGGTTCAGCATCTTTTTTAGGTATGTTAATGTGTAACACGCCATTTTTAAAATTGGCATTAATATTACTTACATCCCATGTTTCGGGTATCGAAAAAACTCTACGATAGTTTCCTTGATACCTCTCTGCTCTATAGGTTGTCTCATTCTCTTGCTTTTCTTCCTTCCGGCGCTGAGCTTCGATTACGAAGTCATTACCATCAACATAAACCTTGACGTCACTCTTCCTGATTCCCGGCAAATTGGCCTTAATCTGAAACTGATCCTTTTTTTCGACAACATCCATAGCCATCATCCTTTCATCTTCTCCGGGTTGACAACAGGCGTTCTTTAAGAAATCGTCGAACAAACTTGTAATAGGTCGGACATCTTTGTTCTGGTTCCATATAGTTGGCATTCTCATAACTAACCTCCTTTAATCAACATCTAAGTCTATTTTAATTGTTTTTTATTTTTCATTCAATAACATAACGGGAACTCATTTATCTTGCAACAAAAAAAATAGCGCTAGAGGGGTCTCTGCGCTAAAAAAAATGCTAAAACACGGTCAGGTAAGGAACGAAGAAGGTTATACATTCTCGATTATTACCCAAACCAATCGGTCTAGCAGGCTAAATATTAGGTTTACTAATCAGCTAATTGCTATAACTGTTCTATGGAAAGGGATAGACTACCTTCACTATTTGGAGAATTGTGAAGATTAGAAGCCCTACAAGCTCATTGTCGATATTTCAGCGGCGACAATTCTGGTCGCTATGTTAGCGGCGGTTTTCATGTTTCTCGGACTCTAGATTGATTGCCCTCGGTGACGCGAGAAAATAAATTTCACGGGGTAACCCTTCATACTTTTACATTGTTACCCTTTACACCCTGCGTAATTGCTTTTTTGCATCTGCGAATCATGATTTCACAGGGTGAACCTTAATTTTATCTGCCACCTGATGCCCCCCCGTAAATTAAAATATCCTACACAAAAACCGCATCGCTTTGAGAGTTCAAGGGTTTTAATAAGCCCTTTCGACAGAAGTTGATCGATATTATCATAAATCTTTGGCATTAAGACCTCACATTGTAGTAGTTTGGTTGAATGTTGTTAATCCCAGATTTACTATTTCGATCAATGTTAAGCTTTCATTCGGTTTTTTCAATAGGCTTGATGCATACAGCATTTACCTTCCAAAGTCAGTGATCTGTTACAGGGAGATTTTATGGTACTTAAACTGATTAATCAAGCTTCATTATCTAAGTTAATTCAACGTCGAGTAATTGCGATAAATAAGGAATAGGCTTACGGAAAAAGTCAAGTCCAAAGATCTTCTGTTGCAGGCAGGCGGGTATAATGTGAGTTGGTAGATAGCAAAGGGTTAATGTTGTTGAATCAGGGTTTTGGGTAAGGCGTATTATCCAGGTATTATGCTTTGTGTTTTTATCATTGCAATCCTGCCGTTATTGTAGTTTGGGAAGCATGTTCAACTCAAGTTGATAGATGATCAACATGCTTGTTTAAAAGCTTTAGCAAGTTATAGATGATGTAGCAGTAAACGAGGTTTTGGTTTGTTCATGTTTTGATTGACAAAATAGGGGTGGCTAATAGTTTGACAATGAGATATAAAAACTAATCAACGGAGTTAATATGAAGACCTACGATATGAAGAAAATACGGAATATAGCCTTAACCGGTGCCAGTGGTTCCGGCAAAACGACACTTTCTGAACATCTTTTGTATCAAGCAAAAGCAATCAATCGCATAGGAAAAATTGAAGAAGGCAATACCGTAATGGATTTTGAACCTGAAGAAACTGCTAAGCGAATGAGTTTGGCCTTAGGGATTGCCAATTTCGAGTGGAAAAACCATAAAATAAATCTGATAGATACACCCGGCAGTGCTGATTTTGTTAGCGATAAGATTGCCGGCATCACTGCAGCAGACGTGGCCATAATCGTAGCAAATGCAGCTGGTGGGTATGAAGTTGGTTTGGAACAGACTTTGGAACAATTATCTGAAAGAGATGCAGTCTCAACCTCTATAATAGTTAATAGGATGGACAACGAGCATGCCGATTTTAATAGGATTATGGAATTGATCAGAGAGAATCTTGATATAACTTTAGCTCCCGTCATAATCCCTATAGGAAAAGAAAATGCTTTTGAAGGTGTGGTAGATATTATCAAAGAGAAAGCTTATATAAGAGACAGCTATACAGAGATTCCCGACAGTATGAAGGAAACTGTCGATGAATATCGTAAACAACTTATTGAAGCGATAGCTGAAACAGACGAAGCGTTGATGGAAAAGTACTTTGAAGAAGATACTCTTCCGGTTGACGAGATCAAACAGGGCTTGGTCAAAGGTTTAGCAGAAGGGATTTTAACTCCTGTTTTTGCTTGTTCAGCCGGTACAGAGATCGGATTAGTTCCATTACTTGATGCAGTTACTGAATATTTTCCTTCTCCGGAGGATAAGAAAGGAATAAAAGTTATTGATAATGATAAAGAAAAAACTATCGAATGCAGCGACGAAGGCCCTTTATTAGGATGGCTATTTAAATCAGTAGCAGATCCGGTGACAGGCGATATAGGATATGTGCGTCTTTTTTCAGGATCTATCAAATCAGGTATGGATATTTTTATTCCTGAGAAAGATAATAAAGATAAGGTTGGCAATATATACACGATCATGGGCAAGAACCGAAAAGATGCGGGCGAATTAAAAGCAGGTGACATAGGAGCTTTGGTTAAACTCAAAGTTGCCCGAACCTTCAACTCAATCACGGCATCTGGTAGTAAAATCAGCTATCCACAACCGGAACTGCCTTGTTCAGTTTATTGGAAAACGATAAAAGCAGTTAATCAGAGTGATGAGGATAAGATTGGCAGCGCATTAAATAAGTTGCTTGATGAAGATCCGACACTCAATTTCGAGCTAAATACGCAGACAAATGAAAATGTTCTTTCCGGCATTGGTGAGTTGCAAATCGGGATGATCCAAAAGAAGCTGAAAGCGAGATACAAGATAGAAACTGAACTCAATGATCCCAAAATACCGTATAAGGAAACAATTACCGGTAAAGCAGATGTAAGCTATAAGCATAAAAAACAGTCTGGTGGTCGAGGTCAATACGGTGAAGTATATTTCCGTATTTCACCAACCGAGAGAGGTGAAGGTTACAAATTCGTTAACTCGATTGTTGGCGGAACAATTCCCAGTAAGTTTATACCTGCTATTGAGAAAGGTCTTAATGAAATAATGGTAAACGGAATTATGGCCGGATATAAAATTATCGACATTTGCGTTGATTGTTATTTTGGAAGCTATCATGATGTTGACTCTTCAGAGCTGGCTTTCAAGTTAGCTGCTTCTCAAGCGTTAAAGAAAGGGTTTAGTGAAGCAAAGGCTATTATCCTTGAACCTATCCACCAAGTAGAGATTGTCATTCCTATTGAGTACATGGGTGATGTTATGGGAGATATTTCTACCCGAAGAGGAAAGATATTGGGAATGGAGCAGAAAGGTAAAAAACAGATTCTAAATGCTCACCTTCCACTCTCTGAGCTTTTTTCATATTTCCCGTCCTTAAAATCACTTACTCAAGGACGTGGACGTTTTGGCCAAAAGTTCTCTCATTATGAAAAATTGCCTGAAGAATTAGCGGAAAAGATTATAAAAGCTTACCAGGAAGAACAAGCTCAATAGTGATATATTTTTAGAAAAGATTTTGGAGCGGGATCGAAAATATCCTGCTCCAACCCAAAAAATATCAACGGAGGTCAATATATGGCCGGACACAATAAATGGAGTTCAATTAAACACAAAAAAGGTGCTGCTGATGCTAAAAGAGGTAGAGTTTTTACCCGTTTGACAAGGGAGATGATCGTAGCAGCACGCAATGGCTCAGGAGATATAAACTCAAACCCCCGACTCAGGACAGCTGTTAATGCTGCCAAAAATGCCAACATGCCTAGTGCCAATATCGATAAGGCAATAAAGAGAGGTACCGGCGAATTAGAGGGTGTTGCCTACGAAGAAATTACTTACGAAGGTTATGGGCCTAACGGTGTCGCTGTTATAGTAGAAACTGTTACCGATAATAAAAACCGGACAGTAGCTGAAGTAAGGCACATATTTAGTAAATACGGTGGCTCTTTAGCTGAGAATGGCTCGGTCTCATGGATGTTTGAACAAAAAGGGGTTATAACTGTCGAGGCGAGTAACATTGATGAAGATGATGCGATAATGGAGGCTTTAGAGGCCGGTGCAGAAGATGCGGCTTTTGCTGACGGTGAGTTGGAAATAATCACTGCGGTTGCTGATTTTCATAAGGTGAGTTCCTATTTTGAAGATAAGGGATTTACTATATCTAATGCCGCACTCACAAGAATACCCAAAAACAAAATTAATGCCGATGACTTTGCTGAAAATGTCATGAAGTTACTTGACAAGCTCGAAGATATTGACGATGTCCAAGAAGTGTTTGCTAACTTCGAGATAGCTGACCATATATTGGAAAAACTTGCAGAATAGATTAGACTATTTGGAGAGCGACAAGCTCGAGTGAATGATATATTTAGGTATTGATCCCGGCAGTAGGAACTGCGGGTATGGTATAATTAAGGTCGAAGAAAAGAGAATTGTCGGAGTTAATTATGACATAATAAAACTGACCTCAAAACAGGAACTTAGTGAAAGACTTGTCATTATCTACGATACAATTGTTGAAGTTATCAATAGTTTTCAGCCCAATCAGGTAGCAGTAGAGACCATATTCTATGGTAAAAGCATTCGATCGGCTTTTACTTTAGGACACGTCAGAGGAGCTATTATATTAGCCATAGCTAAATATGGACTGAATGTCAATGAATATTCTCCCAGAGAAGTAAAAAAAGGGGTCACTGGAAATGGCAATGCTTCCAAACAGCAGGTTCAATTTATGCTGCCTAAACTCTTAGGGATTGGATCGAAATTCATCTCAGAAGATGCCGCTGATGCGTTAGCTTTGGCTTTCTGTCTCTACAACCATGACAAACTCTCTGGTAAGTTGCCTTAAGGAGTGCCATGATATCATACATAAAAGGTAAAGTGATAAGTAAAAATCCAGTAAGTTTGATTTTAGAATGCAGTAATGTCGCTTTCGAGGTTAATATTCCGGTTAGTACCTACGAAAAGTTGCCGGATATCGGACGAGAAACGTGTATGTTTATTCACTTTAGCGTTGCTGATGATGGAATTAAGCTCTTCGGTTTTATATCAATCGAAGAGAAAGACCTATTTAAAATGCTTATCTCCGTTAATGGAATAGGTCCAAAAATTGCCTTGACTATCCTTTCTTCAATTGACTGGAGATCTTTTATCAAGCATATTCGTCATGAAGACCATAAAGCTCTGGTAATTGTTCCCGGTTTAGGGAAAAAAACTGCTCAAAGGCTGATCTTGGAGCTAAAAGATAAGATAGAGAAGTCCGACTTAATCTATGCAACTCATAGCGAAGAAAGGACTCACCAAAACATTTATAATGAAGCCGAGTCGGCTCTAGTCACACTTGGATACAAACTTGCTGATATCCGCAGAGTTTTTGACACTATTGAAAATCAGGATCAGGTATCGAGTTCAGAAGAGTTGATTAAGGTGGTCATAAAAAGATTATACCAAATCAAGAAAGGTGGTTAGGGTTTTAATATACAATTTGAATTGATATATGAGGATTACCGTAATGGATAAAATAAGACAAGAAGCATATCATATCATAAGTCAAACATTGAAGAAAGATTTAAGGTCAGAAATACTGTTAGGTAAAAGTTCTGCTAAGATGGCTAAAGCCAAAGATAAATTATTGCTTTATCATTTGGTGAAAGGTACCTTAAAAATGAAGCTTAGTCTTGACTATATAGCTGAAAACTTATGCGATAAGAATAAATATAAGGCTACAAACCTGAAGATCAAAACATTGCTCTATTTAGGTCTATACCAGCTGAAATACAGTGATGGTTCACCAGATCATCATGTGATTAACGAGACAGTTGAGCTGGCAAAGACACTTTACGGGAAGACTGTAGCTGATTTTGTAAATGCAGTTCTCAGAGAGTATCAAAGACGCTCTGATCCTATCAACATTGATCATTATGAAGATCTTAATGATGAACAAGGCGAGATATGGTTGCCATACCCCAAAAATCCGGTCGATATGCTGGCTGTTAAGTATTCCTTTTCTCCCGAACTAATTAGCCGCTGGATAGATTTATGGCCGATAGAGGAGGTAGAGCAGCTTTGTAAATATTTTAATCAACCTGCTAAATTGTCTATTCGTTATAATAGGATGGCCACTGATATTAAGAGGTTTGTTAACTACTTCAAAAGAAAAGAAATAATCTTAAAACAAAGTCCGCTAACATCAAGCATATACCTAACAGAACACTACATAGACACTTTGAATGATGTATCCTTCAATGAAGGTTATTTCTCCGTTCAAGATGCGTCGGCAGCTTTAACTGTTGAGCTCCTGAATCCTCAACAAGACGAGAGCATATTGGATTTGTTTGCCGGACCCGGCGGGAAATGCACTTATATCTCTGAGCTAACGCACAATACGGGAGAAGTTATAGCAGTTGATAAATATCCCAAAAAAGTTAGAATGATCAAGCAAAACTTACACCGTCTTCAGATAACCAACACCATAACCGTTACTGAAGATGCCCTTAAATATGCACCTCGGGCGGCGGCTTATGACAGGGTTCTACTCGATGTTCCCTGCTCGGGATGGGGAGTCTTACAAAAAAAACCCGAGTTGCGATGGCAAAATAAACAGGACATGAAATCATTACTTAAGCTTCAGGAACATGCTTTATCAGTCGGCCCACTTTTTGTTAAACCGGGTGGTTATCTAATGTACAGTACTTGTACGATGAATAGAAAAGAGAACGAAGATCAGGTGGAAAGATTCTTGGATTCGAATAAGGATTTCAATCTTGTAGATGCAGCTGATCGTATCCCTAAAAAATATACCGATAAAGGGTATCTGAGAACAGTACCTCACAGAGACAAAGCTGATGGCGCTTTTGCTGCTTTGATGAGGAAGAAAGACAAGTAATCATGCTATTATATCATATCTTAAATAAATACTTACTAGTTATGATCAAAGTAATAATGGTTTCAAGTAGTGTGATTAGGAAACTGTTATGATAAGTAAACTATCAATCGAAAAGGAATAAGTATGGTAGTACCAGACAATAAATCGGATAGCGGATCAACTAATTTACCCGAAGATCTTAAGCAAAAAAAAGAAGAACTCCGTCTAAAAGCTCAAGAGCTTAGGACTGTCAGTCAGGAACTCTACAACCATAAGGAAGATATTCAAGCTAAAAGATTAGAACTTAGGTCTAATCAAGAAGAATTAGAGGCAAAGAATAAAGTCCTACAAGTAAAAGAAGAAAAACTGAGAGACCTGGAAAAACAGCTAATGGCTAAGGATAAAGAGATAAATCATAAGCTTAAAAACCTAGCGGAAGGGCAGAAGAGGCTTGAAGATGAAAGAAAGCTATTAGAGATGAGAAAGAGCTCCATCGCTGAAAATACGACTGATAATGTTTCACTTGAAAACATAGATCATTATGACGAAGATATTGAACGGCCCGCCGCACAAGGTGCAGGGTTCTTAGGTAAAGCAACCCACAAAATTAAGGTAATATTTTCCAAAAATGATGGTGAGTCGAAATTGAAAGCTGCCGCATTAGTATTGGCTATACTGGTATTTATTTCGATTGCCGGATTTATCTCTACGAACCTTTTAATGTCTTTAGTGGTGGGAACAGGTAATGAGGTTATAGTCCCTGATTTACACGATATTCATTTTGATGTGGCACGTAAGTCTTCTCGTGATATTGATCTTTTTGTACAGCAAGTTGAACACCAGCATCATGATGAGATTCCTCAGAATAGAATCATTTCACAAACACCGGAACCGGGAAGGAAGACCAAACCTAACAGAACCATTGAGGTTGTAGTTAGTTTAGGCCCCGAATTGATAAGGGTTCCTCATTTAGATAACATTACAGAACGGGAGGCACGGCTTAGACTTGAGAACGTGGGCTTGGATATGGGACAGGTTCTCTATCGTTATTCCGATAGGGTAGATAAGGATCGAATTATTACCTCTCATCCGGCGGCAGAAACTTATGTTCACCGTGGGAGTGAGGTCAGTGTTTATGTAAGTTTAGGCGATTTGCCTGATGCTTCTGATAGGCACCAAAGGTATAGAGGTTTGTTAGATTCGATAGACTAACAAGCAAAAAAAATCACTAATAAGGCACGATGTTATAAAATAAAGGAAGGATAGCTAATGACAATTAAAGATTATACTGCGACGAATATCAAGGTTCTTAAAGGTCTGGAAGCAGTTAGAAAAAGACCTACAATGTATATTGGAGGAATATCGGAACGAGGACTGCATCATTTAGTTTATGAAGTTGTCGATAATAGTATTGATGAGGCGTTAGCCGGACACTGTTCGCAAATCGATATTGTTATCAAGGAAAATGGATCTATCTCGATTGAAGATAATGGAAGAGGAATACCTGTAGATATCCACAAAGATATGAATGTTCCGGCTTTGCAGGTTGTTATGACTGTCTTACATGCTGGAGGTAAGTTTGACGATAAAACATACAAAGTCTCCGGCGGCCTACATGGTGTGGGTGTTTCGGTAGTTAATGCTTTGTCTTCTAAGATGGACGTTAGAGTATTCAAAAAAGGGAAGATATATTGTCAAAAGTATTCAAAAGGAATACCGCTAACTGAGGTAGAAATTATTGGTAGCACTTCCAAGACAGGAACTTTGATTACCTTTACACCTGATGACACAATATTCGAGACGGTAGATTTTAATTTCGAGTATCTATCTGTTAGATTCCGGGAGTTAGCTTTTCTGAACAAAGGGTTGAGAATAACTTTAGTTGAGGAAAAAACTGGGAAAACCCACGACTTCAAGTATGATGGTGGTATCGTATCTTTTGTTAGTTATCTCAATGAAGGTAAGAAGCCGCTGTATAAAGATCCCGTATATATATTCGGGGAAAAAGACAGCATAGACTTTGAAGTGGCTATTCAATATAATGATAGTTTTCAGGAAAACATCATGAGCTTTGCAAACAATATCAACACGATTGAGGGTGGTACTCACCTAAGTGGCTTCAAGACAGGTCTAACCAGATCTGTTAATAATTATATCAGAAATCAAAATTTACTCAAGAATGAGAAAATAACGCCTCAAGGAAGTGATATACGCGAAGGGATGACAGCCGTCATAAGTGTAAAAATACCCGATCCACAATTTGAAGGTCAGACAAAGACAAAACTGCAAAACTCCGAAATTGATGGCTTGATAAACTCTATTGTCGGCGAGAAGCTAACCGACTTCTTCGAAGAAAACCCTAATGAAGCTAAAGCTATAG